>NZ_JAKGTF010000010.1:0-217742 GCF_022324735.1 Clostridium sp. YIM B02551
TTATTCTATTATACATAAAAGTACCCCATAGAATAGGCTTTTTTAAATTGTCTATTCTATAGGGTACATTTTACATCTTCACTTCCATGGCTTTATATTTATTTCGTTATGTACAAACTATTTTCTATGAAGCTTCCAAGTTCTCCTTCATTTACTTCCTTCCATTCACCCTTTTCAACTTTTAGCTCAACTGTAATTGTTTTAGCTTCATCTGATATTTTAGGATTTTCAAAATATTTGCATACCTTATCTAAAGCTAAATCCTGTGCTTTTTTCTCTAAAGTTGCCTCATCTGTATATTCTTTAGCTAACTGTTTTATTTCATCCTGAGTTATTAACTTCTCTGGAGTTAAATCAGCTTCATCTATTACAACAGGATAAACTGTCATTTCAACCTTGGCACTCTTATTATCAGATTCAACAGTTTTAATATTATATTTTACTTTAGCTATTCCCTTCTTTGCTGATTCTATTAGCTTATTAGAACTTTCCTTGTCTAAACCACTTGAATCACTTGCTGCAATACTTTCATATTGCTTATCAATTTCATCAGTTAATTTCTTAACTTCAGAATCTGGTATGCCTAATTTCTTAGCATCACCTATTTGGTTTTTTACTGCTAAGTCCAAGAAAAAAGTTAAATATTGGTCTGGTGTAACTGCTGGTTTTTTACTACATCCTGCTATTAAAGCCATTGACATTACTACTGCAACAGATGCTGCAAAAACTCTAAAATATTTTTTCATATTGTTATCCCCCTTAGTTTAAATACCGATGCAATTATACCATAAAACGACTTCTTCTTTCAATTTTTTACACAAATCTCACTTTCTTCAACCTCATTAACATTAATTTAACACTACGCTTTTCTTATGTTAACACTACTATGCTATATTGGTTTTGCTTAATTAATTGTTATAAAGAAAGAGGCGTCTCAAATGATAAATAATTCCACAAACTTAATTACTTCTGATATTTCTAAAGAATTTAACTCAATTCTAGATAAGGATTCTATAATAACTCATTATCAACCAATTGTATCCCTTATAAATGGTGAAGTACTTGGCTATGAAGCCTTAACTAGAGGCCCTGAAGATTCTGTTTTGCGGAATCCTGAAAAGCTATTTGATACTGCTCATAAATTAAATAAAAGTTTAGAACTTGAACTTTTATGTAGAACTAAGGCTCTTAGAAATTCTAAGTCTCTTTCTAAGGATAAACTATTATTTATAAATGTTGATCCTAATATATTTAAGGATGAAAGTTTTAAAAAAGGACTAACAAAAGAAATTCTTAATGGAGAAAATATCTCAACAGAAAATATAATCTTTGAAATAACTGAAAAGACTTGTATAGAGGATTATAAGATTTTTAAAAAAGCTTTATTTAACTATCTTGATCAAGGTTATAAGATTGCAATAGATGATATGGGGTCAGGTTATTCAGGTTTAAAGATGCTTTCTGAAACTAGACCTCATTACGTAAAAATAGATATGGATTTAGTAAGAAATATAAATGAAGATCTGTTTAAACAGTCCTTAATAGAATGCTTTGTGAAGTTAGCACAAATTACTAATATGAAACTTATCGCAGAAGGTATTGAAACTCAAGAAGAATTACAAACTTTAATTTCTCTAGGCGTTTATGCTGGCCAAGGTTTTTTTCTAGGACTTCCTTCCCCTGAAATAATGGATATTGATTTAAAAATAAAAAACTACATTAGTGAATCAAACAGAATGAAAACTTCAACTTTTAGTGGAATACCTAACAACTACATTGGAGAAATTGTAAGAATAGATAAACCTTTTTCTCCGAATACTCTTTGTAAAGATTTAAAATCATACTTAGATTCAAATGAAATTACTGGTGCTGCAATTGTAAAAGATTCTATTCCCCTTGGTCTTGTTATGAAAAATTCATTAGATTCATTTTTGGCCACCCAATTTGGAGTTGCTGTATTTTCAAAAAGACCTGTTTCCTTGGTTATGGATACTAATCCCTTAATAGTTGATTATTTTACGCCTGTTGGAGAAGTATCTAGAATCGCTATGACTAGAAAAAATGATACAATATATGATTACATTATTGTAACTAAGAATTCAAGGTATTATGGTGTTGTTACTATTCAATCTCTACTTAATTTCACTACAAAAATAGAATACAATTATGCCCGGCAACTCAACCCTCTCACCGCTCTCCCAGGTAATGGGGTAATTGAAAAAGTTATTTCTGACTTTATCTTATCTAACTCATGTTGCTGCATGCTTTATTTTGATTTAGATAATTTCAAAGTATATAATGATACTTACGGTTTTGAAAATGGCGATAAAATAATAAAATTTACTGCACGCTTAATTGAAGATGAAGCATATAAGTTATCTCCTCAAGGTCCATTTGTTGGTCATATTGGGGGCGATGACTTTGTGTGCATTGTACAGCAACCCTATGAAGACTGTACTTCACTATGTAAGAGAATAATAGAAAGATTTGATACGGAAATACTTGATTTCTTTAGTGATGAACATAAGTCAGATGGATATATTGAATCTCTTGATAGAAAAGGTAATCATGAACGTTTCTCTTTAGCTTCCCTATCAATTGCCGGGTTATATGGAAGAATAGGTGCTTTAAATAATCCTGAAGATGTAGGCGTGTATGTGGCCTCAGTAAAGAAAAATGTGAAGAAAATTAAAGGAAGTTGTTTTTTAATTAATAAATTATAAACGAAAACTGATAGTTGCTAACTTCAACTATCAGTTTTTTTATATTAGTACTCTATCTTTTCTTATAATCTTTAATTATAAATGGAACAGTTATTGTTGCTATATTCTTATTCTTTAGTAATGATCTCTTTAAGAATATTGCTGTTTGATTATGAAGAATATTTCCCCACCATTTTTCAGAAGTAAATTGTGGAACAACAACAGTAACTATATCATCTTCACGTGTACAAAACTCGTCTGAGTTAATAAAGTTTACTAGTGGCTCAACTACATCTCTATATTCGGACTTCTTAATTACTAGTGGTATTCCCATATCATACTTTTCCCATTTTGCTTTTAACTTTTCAGTAACTTCATCATCTATGGAAATATGGAATGCTGTAATATCCTTTGATAAGCATTTAGCATAACTTATTGTTTTAATTACTGCTTCATTTAGTGATGCTACTGGCACTATAAATCTTCTAGCTTCATTTTTATTAAACTCTGGAAAGTAATTATTGTCTAAACTTAATTGTTCAGCAACTTTCTTGTAATGTCTATTTATTCTCTTCATTATAATTACGCCAACTGGAACTAAAATAAATACTACCCAAGCTCCGTGTATGAACTTATTCACTGATATTATTATTGCAGTACCTAAAGTTATTAATGCACCAAAACCATTTATAAATGCCTTATGTCTCCAGCCTGCTTGTTTACTTCTTATCCACTTCATTACCATGCCTGACTGTGATAATGTAAATGATACAAAAACTCCCACTGCATATAACGGTAATAAATAGTGATTTTCTCCTCTGAATATTACTACAAGTATTGATGCTGCGATAGAAAGTAATATTATACCATTAGAAAAGCTTAATCTTGAACCTCTCTGAGCAAATTGTCTAGGAGCATATCCATCTCTTGCTATAAAAGATAATAACAATGGGAAATCAGAAAATGCTGTATTTGCTGCCATAGTAAGTATTAATGTAGTTGCTATTTGCATAAGGAAAAATAAAAATGTATTTTGACCAAAAACTTGTTCAGCTATTTGTGATATAACTGTTTTATCTAAACTTGGTGCTGCATGATATACACTTGCAAGTAAAGACATTCCTCCAAATAATATAACTACTATTCCAAATAATAGGTATAAAACTTGTTTAGCATGCTTTGTTGCTGGAGCCTTAAAGTTAGGTACTCCATCACTTACCGCTTCTAATCCTGTTAATGCTGTACACCCAGCTGAAAATGCTTTTAAAAATAAAAGTATTGTTAAATCTCCAATTTGATTAGAAAGAACTACAGTTTGTGCAGGTTCAATTCCTAATATAAAATATTTATACAAACCCACTACAATCATTAAAATTGCTGTAAATAAAAATAAATATGTAGGTACACTAAAGAATCTAGCCGAATCTCTAATTCCTCTTAAGTTTCCTATTGCCATGAGTATTATAATGCACACAGCAAGTTCAATCTTAAAATCTAAAAGCCCTGGAATTGCTGATGTGATTGCTGCAACTCCGGCAGTTGTACTTACCGCAACTGTTAGCACATAATCTACTGTAAGTGAAGCACCCGCCACTAGGCTAGGTATTACTCCTAAGTTCTCCCTAGAAACTATGTATGAACCTCCTCCATTTGGATAGCTCTCTATAGTTTGTCTATATGAAAAAACTAGTATACATAATAATGCTATAATCGCTAATGATACCATTCCTAAATATTTGAAAGATCCTATTCCCATGATAGGCACAAGGACCCATAGTATTTCTTCACACGCATAGGCTACCGATGAAATTGCATCTGACGATAATACAGGTAATCCATTGATTACTGAAAATTTTTCGTGATGAATTTGAGATGATTTAAGTGGTTTACCAATCAGATAACTTTTTAAACTTGACATTGAAGCACTCTCCCAATATAAATAATTCTCTTAACTCAATAGATATTATCATCATTTAATTTACTATTCAAAATTATTATCAAGTTTAAAAGTAACTTAAAACCTTATCATTTATAGCATAGAAGAGTTATTTTCACTTGTTAGCCTATAACTAGGTGAAAACTCTGAAAATATTCAAATATTTAGGATAAGCTTTCATTTTTAAATATTAATTATTATAAATACATTTATTTATAGATTAAATTCGTTTTTCAGTTTAAAATATTGACTATATTTCAATAGAATTTTAAAAAATATTCAAATTAAAAGAGTGAATTACAATTCACTCTTTTAGTCTTTTTAAGAAGAAAATCTATTCTTGATTTACAATAAATAAACTTAGTATTTAGTAAGTCTCTTATATATCAGCGTTACACTCATCACATAGGCCGTCATTACGTTCATATTCTTCTTCTGATATTTCAGTTTCGCAAATGTCACAGGAGAATACTTCTTCTCCTTTATATTCAAAGTTTCTTAGGAATTGCTCATTGTTCTCCTCTTCCTCATGTTGATAATTTACTTTCATTTTATTTACCACCTTAATTCCTCCTATTTATTTAAAATTCAATTGTAAACTTAACTCCATTATCAATATTTTCAATCTTATAACCAAACTGATGTAATTCTAATATTTTCTTTACAATGTAAAGGCCTAAACCACTGCCACCAGTTTTTCTATTTCTAGATTTCTCTACCCTATAAAACGGTTCAAATAACTTATCCAAATGTTCCTCATCTATTGATGCTCCAGTATTTATAACATCCAAATAAGCTCTTGAATTATCTGACTTACTTAATTTAATTATTATATTTTCTTCTTCTTTAGAATATTTTATTGCATTAATTATTATATTTGAAAGTGCCTTATTTAGCCTGTTATAATCTCCTTCAATTGTAAACTCTTCGTCTATATCTATATTTAATCTAACCTTTTTTTCTTCGATGAAAAAGAACATATCCTCCATTATATCATCTACTATTTCTGAGAGATTTATTATGCTCTTATTTTCTAACTTATCATTGCTTTCAAGCTTATATATATCCAAAAGCTCATATACTAATTTCTCCATATCTTTCATTATAGAGAGAGATTTTTTCAAATATTTATCTCTGTCTTTATATGCTCCTATACTATAGAGCATACCTTCTATCTGCCCACTAACAGATGTTATAGGTGATTTTAATTCATGGGATATAGTTGCAACAAATTCTTGTCTTTCTTTCTCTCGTATTTTTTGCTTCTTTATGTCATCCTTAAGCTTCATATTCGCATCCTTCAAATCATCCATATTCTTTTGAAGATTACTAGCCAAAGTATTCAAACTACTTGATAACTCACCCATTTCATCCTTGCTAGATATTTCAGATTTAATACTAAAATCTAATTTTGATATTCTTCGAGCTACATCATTTAATGTTAATAGTGGGTCCGTTATCTTTCTTGAATAAACCAGTGCAGTCCCTAAGGCTATAATGACTATAAATAAAAACATGTACGGCATTAAATATAAAATAACCTTAGCAGCTTCATCAATTGGTTGAAGTGGAGCCTCTATCATTAAATAGTAACTACTAGGATCATCTTTAAAATATACCTTTTGGGTATAAGCATAGACTTCCGAGTTATTTTTTTTATTTATTATTTTACCTGATGCATTACTAGCTTCATCTAAGGGGGGGCCATCTGACTTCTTATCTTGAGACATACCTTTAAGCCATTCATTTCCCGAAAATCTACTAAAGGAGTTTGGCAAAAAAACTAAATTATTGCTATAATCTAGTAATACTAAAGATACATTATAGTTTTTCATAAAATTATGTAGCAGTGTTTGTGACTCCTGATTATCCTGAGATTTTATATTTGTCTTACTTAATTGCCCACTTAATGTTTTTATACCTTTTTCAATATTCTTCATTTTATAATTATAATAGTACTTTGGTAGCGCAAGATATAATGTTGTTAGAATTATCATTGTACAAACTATAAGAATTCCAGCTGTAGAAATAAAAATTTTAAATTTAATACTATTTCTCTTCATCTTTAAGCTCCAATCTATATCCTATCCCTTTTACTGTCTGTATGTATGGCAACTTAAGTTTCTTTCTAATATTTTTAATATGCGCATCAACAATTCTATTTTCTCCATAAAAATCGTATCCCCATATTCTATCTAAAAGCATTTCTCTAGTAAGAACCTTATGAACATTGCTCATTAACAAGTGCAATATCTCAAATTCCTTAGTTGTAAATTCTAACTCTTCTCCATTCTCATATATTTTATATGTTTCATAATCAAGTTTTAAATTTCCATACTCAATTATATTTTCTTCTTCCTTCTTTATTCTCCTTAGCACAGCCTCGACTCTTTTTATTAAAATGTTGAAGGAGAATGGCTTTGTAATATAGTCATCAACATTAAAATCAAAAGCCTTTAATTGGTCTTTCTCATCATTTAGTGCTGTTAAAATAATTATCGGAACATTAGATTTGTTTCTAATCATTTTGCAGGTAGAAAACCCATCTAAATTGGGAAGCATAAGGTCTAAAATAATCAAATCATACTCCCCATTTTTAAACTTATTTATACCTTCAACTCCGTCACTAGCTGTATCTACTTCATAATTTTCTGCCTTTAAAAATTCTGAAATCAATTCTTGTATATCTAAATCATCTTCGATTACTAAAATATTTGCTTTCATATCATCACCCATTATAATTTTAATCTTCTAATATGAAAATTCAATGAATTTATCACATATAATGCAAAAATCATATTACATCTTATAGGCTATATAAAAAGAAAAACAGAGGCAAGCCTCTGTTTTCATCTCAAAATTTCTGATTACTTGTTATTTTATATTCCTATCGCTTACCTTTTTCATAAGGTATTCCATCTGCTGCTGGTGCTTGTGTCTTTCCAACAAAACCTGCAAGTGCTACCATAGTTATTATATATGGGAATATTGCATATACTTCTGTTGGTAAATTGAATCCAAATGCTTGTGATTTTAATTGTAGTGCATTTGCGAAACTGAATAACAAACATGCCCACATAGTACCTACTGGCTTCCAGTTACCAAAGATTAATGCAGCTAGCGCTATAAATCCTCTACCAGCTACCATTCCATCTCTATATAATGGAGTCATTCCTAGTGATAATGCAGCTCCACCTAATCCTGCTAACATACCGGAAATTACTACACATATATATCTTGTTTTATATACATTTATTCCAAGAGTATCAGCTGCTTGTGGATGTTCTCCAACGGATCTAATTCTTAATCCCCATGGAGTCTTATACATAATAAAATGTGTAACTACAACTGCTATTATTGCAAAGAATACAAACCAGTTTAATCCAGAAACAAATCTTCCTACAACTGGTATATTTCTTATGATTTCAGGAACAGTATAATCTAGACCATTAACACCATCAGTTTGGCCCCCTTTTCCGAATAATTTAAATATTAGGAAAGCTGCCAAAGCTTGTGAAAATAAGTTTATTGCTGTACCAGAGATTACTTGTTCAGCTCTAAGTGATATACTAAGGAAAGCATGCACTAATGCAATCAATCCACCAGCTATTACTGCAAAAGCTAACCCAACTAACGCACTTCCAGTTATATGAGAACCATATACACCAAAAAATGCACCTATAATCATCATACCTTCAAGTCCGATATTTACTACTCCAGACTTTTCAGAAAAAACTCCTCCAAGTCCAGCAAAAATTAGTGGTGCTGCTAAAGCTAAAGTGGAGGCTAAAAGTTCTACTATAATATTAATGCTACCCATTTATCATTGCCTCCTTCTTCTTCTTTTCTGAGAAGTATTTTACTATATAATCTGTTGCTACAAATATAATTATAATTGCTTGAATTAAGTAAACTATCTCCTTAGGAATTCCGTTAAGTTGAAGAGTTTTTGAACTACTATCTAAAGCTCCGAATAAAACTGCTGCAAAGATACAGCCAACAGGATTACTCTTTGCTAACAATGCTACTGCCATTCCTGTAAATCCATATCCAGGTAAAGTACTTAAGTCATCCATATAGTACTTTCCACCTGCCAAATGCACAGCTCCTCCTAGTCCTGCTACAGCTCCTGAAATAACCATCGCTAGAATTACGTTCTTTGCTATACTTATTCCACCATATTCTGCACCAGAAGGATTTGTACCTACTGCTCTTAGTTCATAACCTATAGTTGTTTTCCATAATAACCATGCAATAAATACTGCTACCACAATACCTATAACAACTCCGTAGTTAGCTTGATATTTAGGTATAAATCTAGCTAACTTTGCACTGTCTTCAATAATAGGTGTAGCAGATTTTCCTGCTGCTCCTAAAGGAGTTCTTAAGATTACAAAGTTGGATACGTAAAGTGCTATATAATTCATCATAATTGTGTTAATAACTTCATTTGTACCGAACCTTGCTTTTAGGTATCCAGGTATCCCTCCCCAAAGTGCTCCTGCTAATATACCTACTAATATTACTAGTGGAAGATGGACTACTCCTGGCAATCCATGTATAGAACCAGTAACACCAGCTGCTAACATACCTACTACAAATTGGCCTTCAACGCCGACATTAAATAAACCAGTCTTAAAAGCTAATGCATTTGCAACTCCAGTAAATAATAATGGTGTTAAATAAAACACAGTGTTTAGTGTGTTCATCTGAGTACCAAAACTACCTTTCCAGACAGTACTAAATAAGTCTCCTAATGCCCTTGGATATTGTAAAATTGAATAACCTTTTGCCCAAACTACGAAAAATGTAGCAACAAATATAGATATTATAATTGCAAAAATCGGGAAAAGTGTAGGTTTTATTATTTCATAAATTTTATTTTCTTTATTATTTTTACTCAAGGTCTTTCACCTCTTTCTTTTCGTCCTTTAAACTTCCGCCTGCCATCAATATTCCTAATTTTTGTTCAGTTGCTTCTGCTCTATCAAGAATATCCACAACTTGCCCATCATACATTACTGCAATTCTATCTGAAAGAGCCATAATTTCATCTAGTTCTAATGATACTAATAAAACAGCTTTTCCTTTATCTCTTTCATCAATTATTCTCTTATGAATGTATTCAATAGCTCCAACATCCAAACCTCTAGTAGGTTGACATACTATTTGTAATGCTGGCTCCTTTGATATTTCTCTTGCAACTATTAACTTTTGTTGATTTCCTCCTGATAATGCAGATGCCATGACTTCATCATTCGGAGTTCTTACATCAAATTGTTCAATTAAATCTTTAGTGTGTTTTCTTATTTCCTTATAATCCATAACGATACCCTTTGAATATGGCTTCTTGTTATGGAATCCTAGAACTGCATTTTCAAAAAGAGAATATTTTAATATTAACCCTCTCTTGTGTCTGTCTTCAGGTACATGTCCAACTCCTGCTTCCATTACAGCTCTTGGAGATTTATTAAATATATCTTTACCATCTATTTTAATAGCTCCTGAAACTGCTTTCCTAAGTCCAGTAATTGCTTCTACAAGTTCTGATTGTCCATTTCCATCAACACCAGCAATACCTAGAACTTCTCCAGCCTTTACAGATAGGCTAAGATCTTTAACTGCTGGTAAATTTCTATGATCATTTACATTTAAATTAGATATACTTAAAACTTCATTTCCTATTTTAGCTTTTGATTTATTAATAACTAGATTAACTTTTCTACCTACCATCAATTCAGCTAATTGATCTATATTAGTTTCCTTTGTCTTAACTATACCAGTAACTTTACCTCTTCTTATAATTGTTACTCTATCACTCATTTTCATTACTTCTTTTAGCTTATGAGTAATAAGTATTACTGACTTTCCTTGTGCTTTTAAATTATCTATAATAACACCTAACTCTTCAATTTCTTGGGGAGTTAGTACTGCTGTTGGCTCATCTAATATAAGTATTTCTGCTCCTCTATACAAGGCTTTAAGAATTTCAACTTTTTGTTGTTGTCCTACTGTTATATCTTCAATAATTGCGTTTGGATCTATTTTAAACCCATATTTCTTAGAAACCTCTACTACGTCATCAATGGCTTTTTTCATATCAATTTTCATGCCTTTTTTAGGCTCATTACCTAAAATAATGTTTTCTGCTACAGTAAAATTGTGCACAAGCATAAAATGCTGATGTACCATACCAATACCTAGTTTTATTGCATCATTTGGATTATTAATTTGGGCAAGCTTTCCATTTATGTATATTTCCCCTTTTTCCTGTTGGTATAACCCATAAAGGATATTCATTAAAGTGGTTTTGCCTGCCCCATTTTCTCCTAATAAAACATGTGTTTCTCCCTTTTCCAAATCAAAATTAACATCGTCATTTGCAATAGTGCCTGGGAATACTTTGGTTATGTTTTTCATTTCTACCACTTTTGTCACTTTTTATCTCTCCCATTCTTAAACAAACTTTTTAATAACTTCCTAATAACTTTATAAGAGCTAGATAAATTTTTTCATCTAGCTCTTATATAATTGAAATTTTTACTCTGTCTTAAAAACTATTTTACATCTACTGGCTTAAATGCCTTTAACTCATCTATAGTTGATGGAGCTGTTATTTTTCCATCTTTTATAGCATCTTGATATTTTTGAACTAAATCAAGAACGTCTTTAGGAGTGTTCTTGCTTGAAGTTTCTGCTATTCCGATAGCTCCTTCTTTAATTCCTAATACTACATTTTTTCCACCTTGGAATTTATCATCTACAACACTCTTTGTAGCTTCATATGTTGCAGTATCAACTCTCTTAATCATTGAAGAAAGTATAATGTCAGCATATTGTGGAAGTGTTTGTGCTTGGTCCATATCTACTCCGATACCCCAAACTTTGTTACCTGCTTTGTTTGCTTCTTGAATTGCTTGGAACATTCCAACTCCAACACCACCAGCAGCATGGTAAATTACATCGCAACCTGAGTTAATAAGATTTTGAGCCGCTTGTTTTCCTAATGCAGCATCAGCAAAACTGTTAACATATGCAACGTTCTTTCTATTTAGTAAATCTGCAGCTGCAGTTGGGTTTACTGATTCAACACCAGCTACAAATCCTGCTTCGAATTTATTTATAAGTGCTTCATCTTTTCCACCTATAAATCCTACCTTGTTAGTTTTTGTAGTCTTTCCTGCTATAACTCCCATTAAGAAAGATCCTTCTTGTTCCTTAAATGTATAAGAAACTACGTTTGGTTTATTTACAACTGTATCAACAATTGCAAACTTTTTATCTGAGTACTTATCTGCTACATTTCCTAGAGCAGTTTCCATTTGGAATCCTATTCCAAAAACTAAATCTGATCCATCTGCAACTAATGCATCTAGATTTGATTCATAGTCATCTTTAGTTTTTGATTCTACTGCTTTATAACCTACTTTAAGGTCATTAACAGCTTTTTTGATACCAGCATCTGCTGATTGGTTAAATGACTTATCATTTAATCCACCTTCATCTGTTGAAAGTCCTACCTTTATTTCCTTTGTGGTTTTAGTAGTAGAATCATCTTTCTTTGCACATCCTGCAAACAAAGTTGCAACTACTGCTATTGCAGAAATTGATGCTATTAATTTTTTATTCATACCTCATACCTCCAATATGTTATCGCTTACGCTTAAATATTATCTCACTAAACTACCGTAGTCAATGAAATTTTTTAAAAATAATGGAAATACAAATTTTTTTTATATTTTATTAATTAAATTTCGTTTTTTTAACAAATTTTATTATTTCCACAGCAGTTTTTAATGATATTCTATTGAAAAAAGTAAATAATAGCTTTCTTTTTCCTATTATTTGTTAAATTAATAGACAATATACTCTAATTTTTTATTAAATTAATAAAAATTTCTTTATCCACTGTTTCGATTCAAGTATCACATATTTTTCTCTAAAAATCTAGTAGTATCTTAGATGTAATTTATTCATATTTATACATAATATTAATGAAGCTTACAATTAATTCATCAATTTAAAATTATTATCTGTTATTTTAAAATTATTTTTTAAACCTGAAGTAACATACACCTTATTATCTTTTGTGACAAAAATTGCCTCAATACCTTTTTGACTTTCAATAAATTTCAATCCATTATCTACACCGAAACAAAATGCTTTTGCTAGAGCATCTCCATCTATTGACTTATCGGTAATAATTGAAACACTTGCTAGTTCATTATCAACAGGATATCCAGTTGAAGTATCTAAAATATGATGATACTTCTTGCCATCTTTAATGAAGTATCTTTCATATATACCAGAAGTAACTACTGCCTTATCAGTTACCTCTATTGTTCCTAAATAATCTCCTCTTTCATTATTAGGATTTTGTACTCCAATTTTCCAGTCTGATCCATCAGTCTTAGAGCCTACAGTTAAAATGTTTCCACCTAAATCTATAATCGCATGACTTACTCCATTACTTTTTAGAACCTCAGCTACTGCATCACCAGCATAACCTTTCGCTATTCCGCCTAAATCTAAGGACATTCCTGGTTCTTTTAACATAACTTCTTTTGTATCTTCTTTTAAAAGAACATTTTTATAATTAACAAGAGACTTTGCTTGATTTATTTGTTCTTGCGTTGGAAGTGGTTCAGTATCATTTTCTTTTCTTTGATTTACATGCCAAAGTTTAACTAATGGACCTACACTAATATCAAACTTCTCATTAGTTAAATCTCCATATTTTATTCCTTCTTTTATAACATAGAAGGTATTATCAGATACTTTTACATATCCTTTTCCTGCTTGATTATTTACCGCAGAAATCTCACTATCCTCATTGGCTGCATTCATTTTTTTATCTACTTCTCTTAATTTGTCAAACGCCTTATCTAAAACATCACTTGACACATTATCATATATTGTTACTTTACAAGGTGTATCTAGTAATATTTCGCTTTTTGAAATAGGTTCTGTTGTCTTTTTACCACAAGAAACTAAACTTCCTATTAGGGATAATGTAACTGCTCCCAAAATCAGTCCTTTAAAAACTCTACCTTTAGTCATTTGTCTTCCTCCATTTTCGAAACTGTACTATAGATATTTTAACATAATGATTAATGAATTCAATAAAAGTATTTCTACTAATTCATATATTAATGTTAAAATAAATACTATTCATATAATAAAGGAGTATATAAAATGAGGAATACCTTAAATCTACGTAAAATACATCATGTTGCAATTATTTGTTCAAACTATGATATATCAAAAAATTTCTATGTTAATATACTAGGCCTAAATATTATTCGTGAAGTTTATAGAAAAGAACGGAACTCATATAAACTTGATTTGTCTATTGGTGAAAGTCAAATCGAACTTTTTTCATTCCCAAATCCACCTGAGAGGCCAAGTTATCCCGAGGCTTGTGGTCTTAGGCACCTATCTTTTGAAGTTGAGGACATTGATGCTTCAGTAAAATACCTCAATGCAAATAATGTAGAAACTGAACCTGTAAGAATTGATGAATTTACAGGCAAAAAGTTTACATTCTTTAGTGATCCCGATAATTTACCTATTGAGATTTATCAATTTTAAATTTTCAAAATATTCTTGACATTGTTTTTGCATAGTTATACAATACTAACAATAACCAATTTAATATCAAAGACTTTGATGAGGAGGAGTATATATTCTCTGGATTTAAAGAGAGGGAAAGCTTGGTGTAAATTTCCCATGAAGGAACTATAGAAGGTAGCCTCGGAGTCGTTAATCGAAATGTAAAGAGTAGAATTAAACGTAGTCTCAACGTTAAAGGAGAAGTAGTATCGGTATTATAAGTTTCAACTATATGTGCCCGTACTATATTTAAGAGTGTATTATTTTTATACAAAAATAGGTGGTACCGCGGAGATTCAACCTTCGTCCTTATATATAGGACGAAGGTTTTTTATTTTATAGAAATTTATATTATTTAAAGGAGTGTTTATTAATGAATTTATCTGGGGCTGAAATTACTATTAAACTTTTAGAACTACTTGGCATTGATACTATCGCCGGTATTCCAGGAGGTGCTAATCTCCCGCTTTATGATGCATTATACAAGAGCAATATTAGCCACATATTGGCTAGGCATGAGCAAGGGGCTGCTTTTATTGCTCAAGGTATAGCAAGGTCAACTGGCAAAGCTGCTGTATGTTTTGCTACATCTGGGCCTGGAGCTACAAATTTATTAACGGCTATAGCTGATGCAAAACTTGACTCTATACCTCTAATTGCAATAACTGGGCAAGTTCCATATTATGCAGTTGGAACTGATGCTTTTCAAGAAGTTGATACCTATGGGCTAACTATTCCAATTACTAAGCATAACTTTTTCATACATTCAATCGAAGAATTATTTGATATTATCCCGGAGGCTTTCAGGATTGCTGAAGATGGCAGGCCTGGCCCTGTGGTAATTGATATTCCAAAAAACATTCAAACTCAAATATATGAATTTAACTCTTGGCCAGAAATCAAACAACAAAAGTCATCTAAAATGCATATATCCTCACAAGATATTGATACTGCAGTAAATTTAATTAACTCCTCTAAAAAACCCATTCTTTATATAGGAGGAGGTATTATAAATGCTGAATGCTCCCATGACTTATTTAAATTAGCAAAGAAGAATTCTATTCCTGCTACCACCACCTTAATGGCTTTAGGTTCTTTTCCATATCATGATGAACTATATTTAGGTATGCTTGGTATGCATGGTGCTAGATTTACTAATCTACTATTGAATGAAGCAGATTTAATTATTGCTTTAGGTGTTCGATTTGACGATAGGGCTGTATGTAAGATATCTGAATTTTCTCCTAATGCAAAAATTATTCATGTAGATATAGATGAATCTGAAATAAATAAACTCAAAAAAGTTGACCTTTCCATAATTGGTGATATAAGTATTATAATTAAATATCTTATAAAGAAAGTAGATTTAAATCCAAGAGAAGATTGGTTAAAAGAAGTAGCTAACTGTAAAAAGTCATACCCCCTAGTTCTTCCAGCAGAAGAAGATTTGTTTCATCCATTAAATATAATTAAGCAGGTTTCTAAATTTTTAGATGAGGATGCAATAATATCTACTGACGTTGGTCAACATCAAATGTGGACAGCTCAGATATATCCTTTCAACAAACCTAGAACACTACTAACTTCTGGGGGATTAGGTACCATGGGATTTGGACTTCCTGCTGCTATCGGTGCAGCTTTAGCTAATCCTGATAAACAAATTGTTTGTTTTTCTGGTGATGGTTCTATTTTAATGAACATTCAGGAACTTGCTACCCTATGCGATCTTAATCTTAATATTAAAATAATAATTCTAAATAACAATCATTTAGGATTAGTTAAACAACAGCAAGAGTTATTTTATGATAAACATTTTATAGCTTCAAAGTTTATAACTAAAACAAACTTTGCCTTAGTTGCCAAAGGATTTGGTTTAAACTCATGTAACTTAAACTATGAACAAAATCCAATAGCTAAACTTGAATATGTTTTGAGCTTAAATGAACCTTATGTAATAAATATTGACATCAACCCAGAAGAAAATATATTTCCAATGGTTCCTCCTGGAGAAAGTTTAAACAACATGATCGGTGGTGAAAATATATGAATAATAAATATTTAATAATTGAATTATTAGTAAACAATCATCCCGGGGTAATGTCTCATATAACTGGATTATTTGCAAGAAGAGCTTTTAACCTTGAAGGAATATTATGTGGAGAAGTTGGTGACGGACTTAAAAGTAAAATGTACCTCTTGGTAAAAGATGATGTGTTTCTTGATCAAATAATAAAACAATTAAAGAAACTATATGATGTTTTACAGGTTGAGATCCATGACGACTATGAAGAAATAATATTTAAGAATCCAGAATTATTTTTAAAAGCAAGATAATATTTATAAAAGGCAATTGTAGTAACTTATAATTAAGACTGCTACAGTTGCCTTATTTTTCCCGAATAAATCCATTTATTTTCAGATTAATATTCGTAATTCCTATTGCTTATATCTAATTTATTTGATAATATATTCAAGTGATTTTTTTTAGGCGTAAAACAAAAGAAAGTGTATTGTAGAAACTTCAATAGATTTTTTTACAATTGCTTATGTGAAAAGGAGACATATATTCAATGTTAGAATCATTTTTTAAACTAAAGGACAACAAAACTACTGTAAAGACTGAAATATTAGCTGGAATTACTACATTTATGACAATGGCTTATATACTAGCAGTTAATCCTTCAATTCTTTCCGCAGCAGGAATGGATTCAGGTGCAGTATTTACAGCGACTGCAATATCAGCGATAGTAGCAACTTTGTTAATTGGGTTACTTGCAAAACTTCCTTTTGCAGCAGCTCCTGCAATGGGACTTAATGCATTTGTAGCTTTTACAGTTGTTAAAGGTATGGGATATTCATGGCAATTTGCTATGACAGCAGTTTTCTTAGAGGGAATTATATTTATACTATTAACAGTATTCAATATACGTGAAGCAATAATAAATAGCTTGCCATTAAATATTAAAAGAGCTATTTCAGTAGGAATTGGTTTATTTATCGCACTGATAGGTTTATCAGGTTCTCAAATAATTACTCATATAGATGGTAGTACTATCGTTTCACTTGGTGATTTAAAAAGTCCTGGCGTACTACTTGCAATTATAGGCATTATTATAACTGCCATTTTATTAGCTAGAAAAGTAAAAGGTGCTTTATTAATTGGAATAGCTCTAACTACAATAGTTGGTATACCACTGGGAATAACACACCTTCCTGGGATCCTTGTTAGTGCTCCACCTTCATTAGCTCCAACATTTATGAAATTTGAATGGACTCATGTTTTTAGCCCAGACATGGTTATAGTTCTTTTCACTTTATTGTTTATGGACATGTTTGATACTATAGGAACTTTAGTAGGCGTATCAACAAAGGCTGGTCTCCTTGATGAAAAAGGTAATGTTCCAAGAGCAAAGGAAGCCTTACTTGCTGATGCAATAGGAACTACTGTTGGGGCTTGTCTTGGAACTAGTGCATTATCCGCTTATGTTGAAAGTGCTTCTGGTGTATCCGAAGGAGGAAGAACTGGATTAACAGCGGTTTCAACATCTGTAATGTTTATACTTGCATTATTCCTTTCACCATTATTTTTAATGATACCTACAGAAGCAACTGCTCCTGCATTAATCTTAGTTGGATTATTTATGTTAGAGCCTGTTAAAGAAATTAACTTAACAGATTTTTCTGAAGCTATACCTGCGTTTATCGCATTGCTTTTAATTCCAATGAGCTATAGCATAGCTGATGGTATTGCATTTGGTATGATATCTTATGTAATATTGAAATTAACTACTGGTAAGTTTAAAGATATATCAATTGCTACTTGTGTAATATCCATAATATTATTAGTTAAGTTTTTCATTTAAAATGTTTATATTAAAAGAGGCCGTATATGGCCTCTTTTTAGTTACTATCTAACTTATATCCAGTGTGTTCAATACACCTTTTAATTTCTTCCCCTGTTGCAGGATTATTAAACTCTACTTCAACAGTTCCCCTGGCTAGATCAACTTCAACTTTATGAACTCCTTCTATTTTATCTAATGCATTATTTAATTTTGTTTTACTTTCAGAGCCTGCGAGTCCACTTACTTGATAATGAACATTATTCATATTGAAACCTCCTTAATAATTTATACATTATATTATGGAGAGCTACTTTGTTTTTTATCCATTATCAATATCTTAAAAAATAAACTAGCTGATGTAATTACAACTACTCCAATTATTATCCAACCTATTGATATAGAATAATCTTTTGCCACAAATCCCATGCCTAAAGAACCTATAAGTCCGCCCGATTTCATAAATAGAGATTCTAATGATAAAAGAGTTGCTCTATTCTCATTTTCTACATGATTATTAAATAGTGTATAATATGGTGATTCTGCCATTCCATTAATTGCATAAAGTAATAGATATACAATTACAAATGTTATTATATTTTTTTGAAAAGCTAGGATTATAAATGAAATCCCAAGTAAGGTCCTTATTAAAATCAATACCTTTAGTAAGTTTCCTTTAAACAATTTGCAAATAGGAGAAATAATTATACTTCCAATAGCACCAGCAAAAAAATATCCTGCATTTATAACTCCAAACACTACAATTTTAGTTTCTTCTCCTAATATATTCTTTACTTGTGGCTGCCAATAAACTTCTAGAGCTGAAAAACCTAATCCCCAAACTACTGTTGATAGCATCATAAAAAAAATAGCTTTATTTCTCACTACAATTTTAAGAGAATTTTTCAATGTCTTGGGTGATAATTTTAAGCTTTCTAGTATTTTAGCTTTTTTATTTTCATGAATTTCTTCAACTATTAATCTTTTTGTTAATATAATCTGAATAATTATAAGCAGTATTTCTACTATAAAATTAATTGAATAAATGCTTAAGTGTAGTTTTTCATGAAGTATAGTTCCAATGCTCATAGGAAGTATCCCCGCGAGCAATGAACTCCCTCCTAAGGATATTAATGTGAATACATTAGATTTAGCCAAGGCACTTTGCAAGTCACCCTTAGGAAACTCATTGTTAAATTCATCCACAAACCATGCATCTATTGTACCTGAAGAAAGTGCTTGTGCTATACCCATAAATACAATCCCTATAGATACTTGAAGCAACCCCATAGAAAATATATAAGTTATTGCTGCAACACACATCATCATCATAGAAATAATATAAACATTCTTTCTACCATAATTATCTGCTAGTGCTCCTGATGGTACTTCGAAGATTATAACTGTGGCTGATTGTATAGCTACAAGTAACCCTATTTGTAATAATGAAATTCCCTTATCCATAATGAATAGTGTTGATATTGGTAATATCATACCTATTATGCACCAATGAATAGTTTTATTTATTATAAATTTGTTTGTTAAACTTATTTTTTTCATTTAATAACCCCCTGTCAAATTAATCTTACTCTGTAGTGTTCAGACCATTTCAACAGGTATTTTAAAAAATTTTTCTACTAAAATAAAAAAAAGGTGGGGTCAACCCTACCTTTTACCATAATAATTATAAGTATATACCTTTTCACCTTTTTTAAAGTAATTCTCAAACGGCCCTCCTTCTTCTACATAATCAGAAGTCCTTTCCGTTTCTAACTTATAACCTAATTTATTTAAGTTCTTTTTAACATCTTCAAGAATGAAATTAATTCTAAACTTTTTCTCAACAAAACTATCAGCAACAAAATTTTTAAATAAAATATAACTTCCTATAAGCTCACTATGTTCTTTTACTTTATTATCTACTAAGTCCAATAGAAAATTCTTATTCTCAAAACCAAAATTACTTGTTCCTGAAATATCCATCACTATATCTATAGACTTATTTTTAATAGGCATATTTAAGAAATCACTACAAACAAATAGAATATTTCTCTCATAATTCAAATTTTCTAAGATTGATTTTAAAAAGATATGGGAATTTATATTTCTGTCTACAGCTATATAGGTGCTAGACTCAGGAAGTTCACTATATATGCTCCTTAAACAATATCCCCAACCTGTTCCCAATTCTAGAATTACCTTGTTATTAAAACTATTAAAATCAAGTTCTCTATGCAACCACTCATTTGTTTTATATAAGTTGTCTAAATATTCTTCACTTGTTTCTAATATATAATCCTTTATTGAACTTTCTTTAAAAAAATCCTCATTATTAGCAAGCTTATTTTCATCCATTAAAATACCTTCACTAATTATATATCTTTTACCACATTTGCAACTTAAAGTTCCATCTATTATCTTATTATCAGTTATACTTGCTTGTGTTAATGATAGTCCTTCGTTACAAAGACTGCAGCTAAGTAAGTTTAATACACTTATATCAACTCCAATTTTTCTCTGCTCAACATCTTCTGATAACTCCATTGTCTTTAGCTTTTCTTCAAGCTTATTTTTTATATCTGCAAGCCTTTCTAGCTCCGCTGAAATATCATTATACTTTCTTTTAAATATACCTTTATAATATTTCTTTTCTTCATTTTTAACCAAGCTAGCTAATTTTTTAAAAAAGAAAATTGTTTTGATTTCATTCAAACTAAAACCTAACGCCTTTAAACCCATTATCTCTTCTATGTCTAGTTGGCATCTTTCATCAAAATCATATTGTTTTCCATTTTTATTTGGTACCAACAATCCTAGGTTAATATAATGTCTTATAGAATCTAAAGTAATATTATTTTTCTTAGAAAAGGCACCTATTTTCATATCTTCACTTCCTAGTTTTTCTACTCTTTTTTCTTGAGAAAAATTCATTCCATAAATATTTTCCTATTTTAATAATTAAATAGATAATAAACAGGTACAAAAACCCCATTAATCCTGCAACTATATCCTCAAACTCCATGTTTCCTCTTTTAGTTATCTTTTGACCAATTTCTATGGCAAATACTATTACTACTAGTACTGTAAATGTGTATATAAATGATATAGCTGTGATGCTATACTTAGATAACTTTTTGAAAGCAAGTTGAGTAATAGCAAAAATACATATCCCAAGTAATCCAATTATAATAAAGTGAAGTTGCTTATCATTAAGTCCCACTCCCATTTTATTAAATATCTTTTGAAGAAAATCATGTAAATTATTAACTACGTTCATTAAAAATTGTATTACGCCAGCCATTATAACATCCTACCCCTATCTATTCATTTAATTTAACTTTTATTCTTACTAACTCTGATCTACTCCCTATTCTTATAGGAGGCCCCCAAGTCCCAAAACCGGAAGAAACTATTTCAGTGAAGTTTCCTTTTTTAAGCATACCCCAGTCAACCTCAAAAAGCTTTCCTGTTATTAGCTCTCCAGGGGCTAATTGTCCTCTATGCGTATGTCCAGAGACTTCTAAGTCCACTCCTGCTTCAACTGATTCCTGAAGATTCTTCGGTTGATGATCCATTAAAAATATAGGCTTACTTCTATCTACGTCCTTCATTATTTCTGATAAATCTTTTCTCTTCATTCCAGAATAGCTCATTCCCGATATATCATTTCTTCCTACTACGTAGAAGCTATCATCCACCTTAAAATATTCATCTTGAAGAACCTTAACTCCAGATTCCTCCAAAAAATCTACTAGTTTATCTGCTTTTCCACTTATATATTCATGATTTCCAGTAACTGCAAAAACTCCATATTTTGATTTTACTGCTTTCATATACTCACTTATATTCTCATCTATATATGGTTGTATATCATCATTTATTATATCTCCAGCAAGTAGGACCATATCTGGATTTTCCCTATTGGTCATCTCAACCAACTTTTCCATCCTATCCTTATATCCAACACTTCCGATATGAATATCTGATGCCATAATGATCTTTAAATCTTTAATAGCTCCTGCATTTTTATTTATGTTTACTTCATAATCCTTTATAACAGTGTGACTTGCATTCCAAGTTCCATAAACCAAAATAAACATAATAAAAATTGTTATAACTATACCTACAGTTGCCTTAAAGAAATCTGTTATTTGAAAAATACCTAGTTTACCATTTAATATTCTCAAAATATCTACTATAGGTAAAATTATTAGTAAATACATCATTACAGCCATATAATATGATCCTATGTAATCTAGTCCACCTATAACAGTTTTAGGTAGAATCTTAGGTAGTGCCATACTAAAAATATAGCTAAAAGCAATAACCCAAAAGATTACCCATAAAACTTTAGTATTTATACTCTTGTTTAAAAGTTGTACTAATTGAATTCCTCTTAACCCTATATAGTAATTAATGATAACATACAATGCTAAAGCAAAAATAATTGCTGCTATTTTCATTAAACTTATTCCTCCCAAAATTCCTGTGCTTTTATATTCACTGGATACATTCCCCAACTTATTATTATCCATAATTCTAACCTCTTTCAAATATCTTATAATAAATATTTCTATTACTATCTACTATACTTCAATTGCCAATTGTTCTCAACAATCATTGTTATTAATATTTTACTTTATAATGCAATAAAATACAGAAGCTTCCTACCATTAAGAAAACTTCTGTATTTTTAACTATTTTTCAATATGCAAATGGGTATTATCTTCTTTCTTCCCATTTATTATACTTAAGATATAATTACGTTGAAACATAGATGTATCCTTTTCCCAAAGTTTGAATCCTTCAGTGTTTTTTATTTCATCACCAATCTTATATTCAGTTCCTGCAAAATAATTAAGATTTACTATTCTCATTATATTGCTCATAGCTTTAATTTCTTCAACTGTATATTGTCCTGAACTAGCTAGATTTTCGTATGCCCTATCATATGCTTTATCCCCAAAATACCCTTCGGAATAAGATTTAAAATTAATTAGGTTTTTATCTTTTAATCCATTTTCTTTCGCATAGGCTTCAACATCAACAGATTTAGTACTATAATCGTATTCCTTTTCCTTATCATAATTTATGATTCCGTACTGCTGAGGATATACCGCCAATGAACTAGTTGCTATATCATAAATCTTGGTATTGTTATCTTGAGCGGAGTTTATATTTTGAATATGTATATGCCCTGTCAAAACCAAGTTTATTCCATCTTTTGTAAATTCATCAATAGCATCTTTACTATTATCTAAAGTATAATCTTTTTTCACCACTCCACTGTGATCCATTAAGTTGTGATGCATAACTGTTATTAACTTTGCATTATGAGCTTTTGCTAAATCACTACATTTTTTAATCCATTCAAATGTTTCTTTAGTAATCTGTCCCCCTACTTCTGGAGATCCATTTTTAATGTTATTCATATATTTTGCTGTATCTAGCATAAGAAACCAAGTATCTTCTGTTGGTGCAACCAAATAACTTAATGTCTTCTTATCTCTTGAAACAGCTTCATCATATCCAAAATCCTTATATAACTTTGGAAACTCTATATTTGTTATATAATCAGTTTTATATTGATCTTCTCCCCTAAAACTTCTTGCATTAGGATTCAAAATATCATGATTTCCTGGAATAACATATACCGAAGTCCCAAGTTCCTCTATCTTATGTAACTTCTTAATCAATTCCTCATGACTCGCCTTTTCACCATTACTTGTTAAGTCCCCACTTATTATAAGAAATTGAGGTTTACTTTTTTTAATATCATTTATAAAGGCATCTGTAATTTGTTCAATATAATCCGTTTGTTTCCCATCACCTAAGCTTACAAATCTTTGAAAAGCTTCCCCATGATCATTTATACTATCAGGTAAGTAATGTATATCTGATGTTACAAATATTGATACCGGTTCCCCTCTTTTAATCTTAGGATCCACTTTCTTATCCCTATTTGTATTTAAATTATAAATATAATAACCACCAGCTAAAAAGATTATCAAAATTAGAGACAAAAACAGCCAAGGTTTCTTTTTAATTTTCATATTATCCACTCACTTACTTATTAAAATGTTATGTTCTTAATATCTCATATTATTTAATAATTATAAAGAAATTTTTCAAAAAAGGATGGATTTTTTAATCATCCATCCCTTAATCTTAATATTCTATTCACTTATGTTTTTAAATTGGTTAAAGTACATATTAGAATATACCCCTTCTTTTTTAATAAGTTCGTCATGATTTCCACTTTCAATAATATTCCCGTTATCTATAACCATTATAGTATTGGCATCCCTTATAGTGCTTAATCTATGGGCTATTATAAAGCTCGTACGCCCTTTCATCATATTTAACATGGCTTCTTGTATTCTTCGTTCTGTTCTTGTATCAACACTACTTGTTGCTTCATCCAATATTAAAATACTTGGTTTTGATAAAATAGCTCTAGCTATAGCTAAAAGTTGTCTCTGCCCTTGGCTTAAGTTTCCTCCACTTTCCCAAAGCATAGTATCATATCCACTAGGCAATCTTTTTATAAAAGCATCTGCATTTGCCATAATTGCCGCTACTTCAACCTCTTCATCTGTGGCCTCTGGTTTTCCATACTTTATATTTTCCTTTATTGTACCTGAAAAAAGATAAGTATCCTGAAGAACTACACCAAAGGCTTTTCTAAGGCTTTCTCTTGTATATTCTCTTATGTCTCTTCCATCAATTAAAATTCTGCCCTCTGTAACATCATAAAACCTAGTAAGCAAATTAACTATTGTTGTTTTACCCGCTCCGGTTGGCCCTACTAGAGCTGTATCTGTGCCCTCTTTAGATTCGAAACTAATATTTTTAAGTATAGGAACGTCCGCTCTATACCCAAAGGATACATCTTCAAAAACTACATGTCCTTTAATATTTTCAAGGGAAATTGCATTCTCTATATCCAAAGGCTCCTCTTCCTCATCCAAAATATCGAAAACTCTTTCTGCACCAGCTACTGCTGATTGTAGTGTATTAAAAATATTTGCCAAGTCATTTAAAGGTCTAGTAAATTGTCTGGAATAACTTAAAAAGCTAGCTATTACCCCTACTGTAATAAGGTCGTTTACTGCTAAAGAACCACCAATACCAGCTACTACTGCAAATCCAACATTATTAATTACATTCATTAAAGGCATTAGAAACCCTGACCAAATCTGAGCCTTAAGGCCCACAGTGCATAAACTTGAATTTAGCTCCTGAAATTCTTCAATAGCCTTATCTTCATGATTAAAAGCTTTTACTACATCTATTCCTGAAATAGTTTCCTCAATATATCCATTTAATCTTCCTAACTGAACTTGCTGCTCTTTAAATAATACCTTTGTTTTCTTAGCTATTACCTTTGTAAGTAAATAAACTAAAGGAGCTGTTATTATGCTTGCTAAAGTTAATATTGGACTTAGGACTAGCATCATTATTAAAGAGCCCAAAATCGTAATTGCCCCAGACATAAGCTGAGTTGTTGATTGAGATATGGTACTACTTACATTTTCTATGTCATTAGTTAGCCTACTCATTACCTCACCATGAGGATGGGTGTCAAAAAAACCTATAGGTAATTTCTGCAGCTTACTAAATAAAGTTCTTCTAAGACCTTTTACTATTCTTTGAGATATACCTGCCATTAGCCAGCCTTGCAGAAAATTTAGAACCGCATCAATAAAATATGCTCCAAATAAGGCTATTATAATGTATGTTAATATTGAAAAATTCACTCTATGATTATTACTAGACATTGCATCTATGGACTTTCCAATTATATATGGAACTAAAAGTGTTATTACTGCATCAATAATTATAAATACAAAGGTTATTAACAATAGGTTTCTCTCTTTTCCAAAATAGTTCCACAACCTTTTCATAGTTCCTTTAAAATTCTTTGGTTTTACTACAGGTGCCATTCTATTTCCTTGGCCTGGACCTCTTCTCATCAATGATGGGGGAGTAACGTTATTTGAATTATCTTCCTTCATTCTTATATTGCCTCCTTCCCAATTTGTGACTTAAATATCTCTTGATAAGTTTCACATTCCTTCATAAGTTCCTTATGAGTTCCAATCCCTACAATCTCACCTTTATCTAAAACAATTGTTCTATCCGTATTCATTACAGAAGTAATTCTCTGAGCTATGATTATAGTAGTAAGCTCACTTGAGTATTTTCTTAATTCTTCCCTTATTTCAGCTTCTGTGGTAACATCTAGTGCACTTGTGCAATCATCTAAAATCAATATTTCCGGATCTTTTACTAACGCTCTCGCAATTGAAATTCTCTGTTTCTGGCCACCTGAAAAATTCACTCCACCTTGTCCTATTAAAGTATCATATCCATCTGGCAATTTCTCAATAAAATCATGAATTCTAGCAATAGTTGAAACTTTCTCTATATGCTCTTCAGTTGCCTTTTCATTTCCCCACCTAATATTCTCAGATATTGTACCAGTAAATAGAACTGTCTTCTGAGGCACAATAGCTATCTTTTCTCTTAAGACCTTAGTATCTAACTCCTTTACATCTATATCATCAACTCTTATTTCACCATCAATAGCATCGTAAAACCTTGGAATCAAATTCACAAGAGTGCTTTTACCTGAACCAGTAGATCCAATTATTCCTACAGTTTCTCCTTCTAAGCAACTAAAGGATATATTATTAAGTACTTTTTCCTCATAAGACTCTGAATAACTAAAGCTTATATTTATAAAATCTATCTTACCTTTTGAAGCAAACTCTTTTATTGGTTTGCCCTTTATAATCATTGTATTTTCTTTAGAAAATACTTCTTCTATACGCTCTGCCGAGGCTTTTGCTCTTACTAACATGTTAAATACATTTGAAATTATCATAAGTGAAAATAAAATTTGGGTCATATAGTTTACAAAAGCTATTATTTGGCCTACCTGCATTTGCCCTTGATTTACCTTTACTCCCCCTAGCCATATCACTGCAACTATTCCTAAATTTACAGTAAAGGTAATTGCAGGAGAAAATATAGCCATCCTCTTCATTGCTTTAGTTGATATTTCTGATAATTCTTCGTTTGAATTTCCAAACCTATTTTCTTCATAGCTAAATCTATTAAATGCCTTAACTACTCGTATTCCCGACAGATATTCTCTCATTATGCTATTTACCTTGTCTAAAGCTTTTTGCACTTTCCTAAACAAAGGATATCCTATCTTCATGTTCATAGAAATAATAATAAATACCACTGGAATTACTGCCAATAATATTAGAGCCAATCTATAATTTAATCTTATAACCATAAATAAACTTCCTATACATAATAAAGGAGCCTTAACAAAAATTCGCATAAGACCATTAGCAAAAACTTGGATTTGATTCACATCATTTGTCAATCTCGTAATCAGGGATGCTCTATCAAATTCATCTATGTTTTTGGAAGAAAAACTTTGTATCTTCTTATATAAATCTAGTCTTAATTCTGCACCAAAATTTTGAGAAACATTAGTTGCTATTATATTTCTAGTTGATGCCGCTATAGCTCCTACCAATGTTACTAAAAGCATTATGCCTCCTAGTTTTATTACATAGTCCATATTCTTTTCAGCTACTCCAATATCTACTATTCTTGACATTATTGTAGGCTGTAATAAATCACACAAAGCCTCTAATGTAAGGAAAAGAACTGCAAGAAGAAATAATCTCCAGTATTTTTTAATATACTTGTTTAAAAAATCCATATAGGTTTCACCGCCTCAAAAAAGTCATAGCGAGCATTGACTATACCCACTATGACTCTATCTATAATTCTAAAATCATTATACTCTTTTTTTATCTCACATTTACTACTTATGCAAAAACTTTACGGATAATTAAAAATTTCTAATGTATTTTTATTCATCTTTATTTAAAGGCAAACTAATAATTATCTTAGTTCCCTTATCTAAAGCACTCTTAACTGATATTTGTCCCTTATGACTTTTAACTATCCACCTTGCTATGGATAGTCCAAGCCCCGTTCCTCCTGTTTCTCTTGTTCTAGACTCATCTGCTCTATAAAATCTATTGAATATTTTAGGTAAATCTTCTTCTGATATCCCTATTCCATTATCTTCAATTAATATTAAAACTTCTTTCTTTTCTAAATAAGAGTTTAGCTTTATAGTTCCATCAATTGGAGTATACTTTATACTATTATCAATGAATATTCTTAGCATTTGCTTAATTAGCTTTCTATCACCATAAATTTCTACACTATCATTTCTTTCTAGAATTATATTGTGATTGCTATCAATTAATTGAGTATCCTTTAGTATTTCCTCCATTAAATTTTCTAATGTAAATATTTCAAAATTTATATCTTGTGTATTTTTATCTCCTCTTGCTAAAAACAAAAGATTCTCAACTAGCTTCTTCATATTTTCAGCTTCAGATTTAATTGCATCAATAGATTCTTGTAGAACCTTTTGATCCTCTTTTCCCCATCTATCTAGTAACTTTACATATCCTTGAATTACAGCTATAGGAGTTCTTAACTCATGAGATGCATCTGATACAAATTGATTTTGAACTTCGTAAGATTTTTGAATCCTATCAAGCATATCATTTACTGTTATCGATAAATCCTTAAGTTCATTTTGTGTCCCACTTATATTGAGTCTTGTATTCAACTCATTTATTGTAATATTCTTAACCGTATTATTCATTTCATCAATTGGCTTTAATATCTTCTTTGTTCCCTTAGTTGCTTTACTTAAAGATAATAAAATTAGTACAACCTCTACCAATATTAATATACTTAATATTATCTTTAACTCATTTAGCTCTTTAGCAAATCCATATTGAGCTACTACCTTGATATCTCCGTTCTCAGTAGTAAGCCTTTTTTCATATACATAATTAATATTTAATAGTGTATTTATTTTCTTATTTAAAGCTTCCTTTGAATTAAATGGATTTTCATTAGTTTTCAATGAATTTTCATTATCTATTTTAAAAACCGTATTAATTAATTCTGCAGTCTCACTATTATTTGCGTACATTAAATTATTATTTTCATCATAAAAATAATAGTTAATCCCCTCAGTATGTCCAACGCCTTCAATAATCCCTGTAGGCAGATCTTTTTGTTGTTTTTGTATTTGAGATATATAACTAACAGACTCAATTACCTTACTTTTATTTGTCTTATAAACTGCATAACCATAAATAATGCTAATTGCAATATTGAAAAAAATCAACATCCCAATTAACCGCAAGGTATACATAGTATTTAACTTTAAAACTATTGACAATCTAATCCTTGTAATTATTCCTTCTGAAGTTTTCTTAATTTCTTTTTTCACATTTTCAGCATATTCTTTGCTTATATCGTTAAATTTATTGTTATTCATCTTTCACTGAATACCCTACCCCTCTTACGGTATAGATTATTTTTTTATTAAACTTATCATCTAATTTACTTCTTAAATATCTTATATAAACATCTACTACATTAGTATCTCCATAGTAATCATAGCCCCAAACTTCTTCAACTATTTTTTCTCTAGATAATACTTTGTTTTTATTTTCTAGAAGATATTTTAATAGATCAAATTCTCTTTTGGTTATCTCTATCGCTTCTTGATCATAGCTTACAGTGTATTTTTCCAAGTCAACCTTAAGCTTTCCTGCAGTTAATATATTGCCCTCAATTCTACTTACACTTTTTCTCTTTAAAGCCACCCTTATCCTTGCTAATAACTCTTCAATCTCAAAAGGTTTTGTTACATAATCATCTGCCCCAAGATCAAGCCCTGTTACCTTATCTACAGTTTCGTCCTTGGCGGTTAACATAATAACAGGAATTTCTGATATTGCTCTTACACGTCTTAAAACTTCAATTCCACTCATTGTAGGCAGCATAATATCTAATAGAATCAAATCAAAATTTCCATTCTTAAATGTTTCAAAACCTATCCTTCCATCATGAGCCTTCTCTACTTCATACCCTTCATAATTAAGCTCTAATTCAACAAATCTTGCTATTTTAACTTCATCTTCAATAATCAATATTTTTCCCTTCATTATTTCAACCCCTCAAGTATTTTAATTAAATTATAACCTATCATAAAAATAAAATAAGGATATTTTTAAAGAATCTCGTATCTCTACTGCAACTCTTTAAAAACATCCCCTTGATTATTATTTAGCAAATTCACTTTTAATGTTTTCTGCTGTTGTGCTAGCTTTATCCATTGTATCATTAGCCCTAGTTTTCTCTATATCGTCTCCAATAAATTTAATTTTATGGCCTGTAAATAACGCTAATAATAGTAATGGTATTGAGATATATGGTGCTAATACAACTACTAAAACTATTACTGTTAGTGAAAGTCTTAGTATTACATTATCATTTTTCATAATCACTAAGTGGTTTGAATTGCCTTTTCTTAAAACATTCTTTGACCAAGAAATCACTTTGCATACAGCCTTTGTAAAACCATCTTGCTCTTCTTTTTGTTCTTTTTCGTGCTCTTCTTTAAACTCTTGTTTTTTTGAATTAACCTTATTATTTCTCTCAAGATATATTATAGCTTCTAAAATATCTCCTTGAGAGTTTTCTAATGCTTCTTTAGCATCTTCGTAAGTTACATCTACTCTTGCTCTTAATTCATCAATCATCTCTATTGTTATCATAATAATCCCTCCAAAATTTATATGTTTTTCATTTTTTTAAATCATTCATTTACTCTACACTTTTATTATAGATTTCATTAATTATAGAATGATTAATGAATTATTAGAATTTGATTAGAAAATTAATTTTATCGTAATTTTTTATTTATTTAGTTTAATGCTAAGATATTGTAATATAATATATATGATATTATGAAATCATTATTTATTAATTTTAGAGGTGCAGGATTATGACAAAAACAATTAATGAATCCCTTCATGAAATGAGAGGAAAATTACTTTATTACTCAAAATTATTAGAAAAGTTATCTAAAATCGAGAAAGAAATAATAAGAACTAAACATCAACTTATGGCATTAAGTGATATTTGGGATAACGAAGAATCAGATGTTAAGGAATTAAACTCTTTCTCTTTAACTACACTTTTTTTAAAGCTATCAGGTAAGTACGATAAGAAGATTTCAGAGGAAAATAGGGAACTTCTTGAAGCAAAAGCAAACTTTGAAAAGTGTAATAATTATCTAATGACACTTTTAGAAGAAAAAAAACAATTATCAGAAGAAGCTTCTAGCTACTATACCTTGGAACAAGATTATAATAAATTATTAAGTGAGAAAGAGGCATCTCTTTATGCTTCAGACAACCCTAGTAAAGAGAAATTAGTTGCGATTTCTAGCAATATTAACAAGCTTAACCTTGAACTTAAAGAAATTAATGAAGCTATTGATCAAGGTTCAGAGTTATATTCAGTATTAAGAAACTTAACTTCAGAATTAGAAGATGCAGAAAGTGTATTAAGAGAAACCAATCTTAATAAAGTTACAAGTCAACTTAAAATAGAAAACATTTCCGATTACATAAATCAAGTAAAATTACAATTAAGTAAGTATAAAGTAGAATTAAGTGATTTAGATGATACACTACAAGATACTATAAATCTAAATGAATTAGATTCTTTATGCGATAGTCTTTTTGACAACTTCTTTGCAGATCTTATGGTTGAAGCACCAATAAAAGATGCTCTACAAGATGTTAAAGCTTTAAGAACTGCTATTGAAAAAATTCAGTCTTCCTTAAGAGATGATAAAAAATCTTTACTTGAAAATATATCAAATCTAAAAACAGAAAAAGATACGATTTTAGAAAAATCTTAATCATAAAAGATGGAATAAGCTTATAGACTTATTCCATCTTTTTATATTACTCACTTATATCCTTTGAAAATAACCATTTCTTATCATTAAAGCTCCTGCCTTTTATTGTTACCTTGCCATTATTTACTTCCACGTATAGCCCTTGATTATAGTTTACATTCTGTCTGTTACCCGAACCATCTGTTACTATAGTATAGGCTACAGCTCCTGTATGGACTGTTGTAAATGGGAGATTAGTTTTTATACCTTTCTCATCTAACGGAGCATGCGTATGGGAGGTAAATAAGACTACCTCTGGATATCTCGATAGTATATCCTTAACTTGCTGCCCTTGTTCCACTCCTGTAAACCCTTTTCCATTATTATTTAATGGTTGATGTAAAAATACAAAAATAGGTTTACCCTTTACGTATTTTTCTGCTAGCTTTTCTTCCAACCATTTTAATTGTTTATCAGATAAAAATGCCTTCATAGATCCAAGTTCTTGAGTGTTTCCAGATTCCGAACCAAGAGATATAAAGTGATACTCTTTAATCCATTTATCATGATATACAAGTTCTTCTCCTGAAAAGTCTAGATATCTTTTTTTAAATACTTCAACTTGCTCTGGAGAATTTTGCTCTATATTATAATCAAAAAATTCGTGATTTCCTATATTACTTATTATTATCTTAGGTAAAATTGAACTCTTTTTATCCAATGCTTTTTTTACTGATTCATATTGACTTGGAATTCCTTGACCTACTACATCTCCATTCATTATTAAAGCATCCATTTGTGGATTTATTTCATGAAAATCTTCAGCTAATTTATAAAAATTATCTATTTTTTCGTGCAAATCCCCAATCACTCCAAATGAAACCTCTGAACTTGTAGATACCTCTTTAGCTGATGATACCTCCCTATCCATTGCAAGTTTTTCTTTATAACTAAAAAAGGCAATTGCCGCAATAAACATGATTATAACATCAAGTAATATTAATACTTTCTTCAAAATCCTCAACCCTTACAAATTAAATTTTTTCTATATTTTTCCCTTAAATTATCTTTGCATCTTTATTATATTTTTATTCATATAAAATATCAATTAATACCTATTATTAATATACAAATAATTGTATCCATACATTTTGCATTTTTTTTAAATTGTTTTAAGATAATAACATTAATAATATTAAGGGGGCAATCATCATGACATCAAACACAACAAACAAATCAAAAACAAGTGATATCGCGCTTTATGGATTATTTATTGCATTAATCTATGTAGCAACGAGATTCATAAATATTCCTGGACCTACTCCAGGTGGCCTATTTCATTTAGGAAATGTTATGGCTTTTACCATTGCAATAGTATTTGGTAAAAGAGCAGGAGCAATATCAGCTGCTTTCGGAATGGCACTATTTGATATAACAAGTTCATTTTTACCTTGGGCACCTTTTACTTTTATAATTAGGTTTGCCATGGGATATACTATAGGTTATCTATCTGATAAAGGCACTAATGGTAAGGCCTCAAAATCTTTATTTTTTAACCTTTTGGGAATAGCTTTAGCTACCATAATAATGATAGGTGGATACTATATAGCTGAAGTTATTCTTTACGGAAACTTATATGCACCTATACAATCAATTTGGGGTAATTTTATGCAATGTGTAGTAGGCACAGTCTTAGGTCTTCCTCTTGCAACTGCAGTTAAATCTGCTTTTATAAAAAGAAATTTATTAACTAGAGCTTAAGGAGATATAAATGGATAAATTAATTATGACTCCAGGTCCAACTTATATAAGAGAAAATGTAAGAGTGGCATTAAGCCAAGAAATTACTAACCCTGATTTGGACCTAGATTTTTATGAATTTTATAAAGAAACTTGTAATAAACTTCAAACTCTTTTAAAAACTGAAAATAATATCCTTATTCTATCTGGAGAAGGAATACTAGGTTTAGAAGCGGCTTGTGCTTCTCTAGTTGAAAAGGGCGATAAGGTATTATGTATTGAAAATGGAATATATGGCGAAGGGTTTGGAGATTTCTGCAAAATATACGGTGGGGAAGTTACTTATTTTCATGATGATAGAAGAAAGGGCATAGATTATGATAAGCTTGAAAACTTTCTACAAGAAAATCATGATTTTAAGATTGCAACCTTAGTTCACTGTGAAACTCCTTCTGGGATAACTAATCCAATCTCTGATATATGTAAGCTACTTAATAAGCATGGAATTATCTCTATAGTTGATGCTGTTTCTAGTATTGCTGGAGAAGAAATAAATATAGATGAATGGAAAATAGATGTGGTCATTGGAGGTTCGCAGAAATGTCTTTCTGCACCTCCAGGTTTAACCTTCCTATCTATAAGCGAAAGAGCACAAGATGCAATGAATAATAGAAAAACTCCTGTACAAGGTTTCTACACCAACTTATCTATATGGAAGAACTGGTATGAAGAAAAATGGTTCCCTTATACTCAACCTATTAGTGATATTTATGCACTAACTCAAGCAATAGATAACGTACTTGACGATAAAAACATTATTAAAAGACATACGCTATTTGCTAATGCTGTTAGAGGTGCACTAATAAACTCAGGATTAGAACTTTTCCCTAATGATCATTTTTCAAATACTGTAACTACAGTTCTTGTTCCTTCTGGAATTGAATATAAAGATATATTTAATAAATTAATCAAGGAGCATAATATAATAATTGCAGGTGGCTTTGATTTTTTACAAGATAAAATCTTTAGAATTGGCCATATGGGAGAAAATTGTTATGAAGATAAATTATATCTTACATTAAAGGCACTTAATACGGTATTAAAGGAACTAAACTTCGAACTTAAAGCAGAGCTTCACCAAGAATTTGTTAGATTGCTTCCATAGTTTCCATAAAATTGACTTATTTTAAAAGCTTATTATACAATGAGTATAATAAGCTTTTTATTTGAGAAAAAATTTATAAAAGTTGCATTTTACTTGGAGGATTAACATGACATCTAATCCCTTATCCACTAAAAAATTAACTGTATTTAAATTAACTTGGCCAATATTCATTGAAACCTTGCTTTTTATGCTTCTAGGCAGCGTAGATACCCTTATGTTAAGCAGATATTCAGATAATGCAGTTGCCGCTGTTGGTGTTTCAAATCAACTTATTACAATGATGAATATAATGTTTGGTATTCTTTCTACTGGAACATCAGTGCTTATTGCTCAAAACCTTGGTGCTGGGAATAGGAAAATGGCGTCTAAAGTTGCTACAGTATCATTAATTATCAACTGTATTTTTGGACTTTTCCTAAGCTTAATAATGTTCTTAGCTGCTCATGGAATTCTTAGTACAATGGGAATAAGACCAGAACTTATGAGCTTTGCAGCAGAATATCTTAAGATTGTTGGAGGATGTTTATTCCTACAATCAGTTATGATGACATGTACAGCAATTGTTAGAAGTCATGGTTTGACTAAAATATCTATGCTTGTTACCTTGGGAATAAACATTGTACACGTTATTCTCGATTATATCTTTATATTTGGCCCCTTAGGCTTACCTGTTTTAGGAGTACGTGGAGTAGCTATCTCTACTAATATTAGCAAATTATTAGGACTTATAATAATGCTTTATGTTGTATTTAAAAATGTAGAGCATGGCATAAGCATTAAAAATATAACCCCTTTTCCTAAAAATATTGTAAAAGACCTCCTAAAGATAGGCATACCTACTGCCGGGGAGCACTTTTCATATAATTTATCTCAACTTGTCATTACATATTTCATAAATTTCCTTGGAAATGAAGCCCTCACAACAAAGGCTTATGTTCAAAATATAGTTATGTTTGCATATCTATTTTCAGTAGCAATAGGGGAAGGAACTGAAATATTAGTGGGTCATTTAGTTGGGGCAGATGAAAATGAGAAAGCATATAAGACTTGCCTTAAAAGTTTACGTTTAGCTCTTATAATATCTTTTAGCATTGGAACTCTATTCGCCTTGCTTAGGATTCCGGTATTATCAATATTTACAGACAACCCTTCCATCCTCATTGTTGGTGGAACAGTTCTTATTATAGACGCAATTTTAGAACCGGGGCGATCATTTAATGTTGTTGTGATTAATTCTTTGCGAGCTGCTGGCGATGTTAAGTTTCCAGTTTATATGGGCATTTTATCCATGTGGGGTGTCAGTGTAACTCTTTCCTATATCTTCGGGATAAAGATGGGGTTTGGTCTTGCAGGAATGTGGGTAGCTTTTGCCTGTGATGAGTGGTTTAGAGGTCTACTTATGCTTTGGAGATGGAGAACCAAGAAGTGGCAAACAATGGCCTTTGTTAGAAAGCCTGTTTAATAAGAAAAGACTGAAAAACATGTGTTTTTCAGTCCCTTAATTATTTTTTATCTTTATTCTCTTTATTATTAGAGCCTTCTTTTCCATCACTTGAAGATTTCTTTGTTTCTACTTGATTATTATCATCATTTTTCTTACTTTTTGTATCTATATTACTATTCTTAACTTTGTCATCTTTATTCTGAACTTTATCTTTATTTTCCTTTTGTGTAGTAGCATTTTTATCACTATTTACTTCTTCAGAGTTTGAGTTTTCTTTCTTAGTTTCAGTTTTATCTTCCTTCTTAGCTTCATTTATTGCTTTCATAATTTCTTTTACAGGTTTATTAGCATATTCTTCTGCACTAACCCCTTGTTCTTCTGATTGAAGTTTTTCAATAAGTAACATCTTTCCTGGAGATATTCCTAACTTTTCTGCGTCTTCACGTCTTTCTAGGTTTAAGTTTTGTACTACTACTTCAGTTTTTCCTAGATCAGCGTCCTTTAACTCTTGTTTAAGCTCATCTTCTAACTCTGCTACTTTATCTTCACTATTTTTACTATTTGAAGACAATGTTATAGCAACTGCATTATCTTCTCCTACTTTTAAATATCCATTATCTTTAGCTGCCTTTATTAGTTCTTTAAGTGCTTCCTCTTCTTTTTCTCCTTTAAGCTTTAACCCACTATAAATTTTCTTTCCATCTTCATTTAATGGATTCACACCAATTACTCTTCCAAACATATTAGACTTTAATTCTACACTTGGGTTAATATCTAAAGATATATAAGAGCTTGGTTTTGCATAAGCATAGCCAAATGATACAAAAAGCATTACCATCGCGAAACTTGCCACTTTATATATTAGACTCCTATTAAATTTAAATCCTGAATTATTAATATATTCTTGCCCTATAACTAAGCTATCTATATTTTTAACTTTATGAAATTTTCCTTTTTCATCAAGAACTATCCCATATCCTTTATGTTTCTCTAATACTATTCCTTTCATCCTTATACCTCCAAATTAATGTAGTCTCTTAAATATTGATAATCTCCAATAATAACTACTAGCACTGCTATTATATATCTACGAGATCTTTCAATTTTTTTTCGGGGTAGGGATGTTAACTTTTCTAACTCCTTAATATTCAAAGTCTTTTTTCCAATTAATGCTTCCATGACTTCATTACTTTTCAGTGAAGCATTTATTATCTGATTATATATTTTTTTAGTTGTACCCCATTTAGGAGATGCTTTTACCAAGTCTTCAAATGTTATTCCATATTGCTTTAAATCTATTGTTAATTGCTCAATCTCAAGTTTTCTAAGATAGCTTATCCCCTCAGTTTGATAAACTTCCATTGCATTTTTGTCAAGAATATTAAAACTTTCGGATTCTTCATTTTCAAAATTTCCTTCAGTCAAAATATTTTTCTGCTTGCTTTCCTTACGCAAATAGTCTATTAACCTATATTTTATTATGTTTTGAGCAAAAGACAAAAAACCGCCTTTTTCGAAATTGTAAGTCTTAATTGCCTCATTAAATGCTAATAATGCTACACTATATTCCTCATCGTTATTATAATCAATATAATTATTAAGAAACTTACTTGCAGAGGAAACTATAAATGGTTTAAATTCTTCAATAAAAATATCTATTTCTTTATTATTATTTTTTATAGACTCAACTCTTTTATCTATACTTCTAATCAAGTTAATATCCTCCTGTAAAGCTTAATAAATGCACTCATTAATTTTTGAATGTAATTCATAATATATATTCGCACATTAGCCATACTTTTATGAGGTAGTATCAATTTTTTTTGTTTTGAATATTATTCTAATTATTATTACTAATATTAATACAGCTCCTCCACTGACTAAAAAACCAGCTGAAGCACCTATTTTATCGCATATCCATCCAGTAAGAAGACTCCCTATTGGTGTTGCTCCTGCAAAAACTAGCGAGTATATACTCATTACTCTTCCCCTATATTCATCCTTAGAATTAAGTTGTAATAAAGAGTTTGAAGTTGTAGAGAATGCGATATTAAAAAATCCAGTTATAATCAATAGTAAGCTTGTAAAGGCTAGACTCTTATTCAATCCATTTAATATAAGCATAGCTGATATAACGATAGAGCTTATAAATGCCACCTTCATCTTAGGACCTCTCTTACTCCTTATAGAAACATTTAAAGCTCCTACTAAAGAGCCTGCCCCTAAAAATGACATTAATAACCCATATGTCTTTTCATTACCATCTAAAACTAACTTCGTAAATGAAGGAACTAGAACATTGTAATTAAATGCAAATATACCTATTATGCATACCATTAGTAGGGTCTCTAAAAGCAGTATATCATTCTTCACATAAGATAAACCGTCCTTTATTTCGCTTATTATATTGCTTTTAACTCTTTGTTTAATATTGTTTCCATCTACATCAATATTGTAAAGTCCATACAACACTGCTAGATAGCTTACTCCATTGAAGAAAAAACACCAGGCTGCTCCAAAATAAGCCATAACTACTGCTCCTATGCTTGGTCCTAATATTCTTGCTAAGTTAAAGATAGATGAGTTTAGTGCAATAGCATTCATTAAATCTTCTTTTCCTGCAATCTCTACAGTAAATGCCTGCCTTGTTGGCATATCAATACAATTTATACATCCAAGTAAGAATGCCACTATTAATATATATTCATATTTAACAGTGTTACTAAACACCATGGCAGATAGTATAAATGCTAATATCATTGATGAGGCTTGCGTAAAAAGTAATAATCTTTTCTTGGGAAATCTGTCCACTATAACTCCAGCAAATAAAGAAAATATTGTTACAGGAATGAACTGAACTGTAGTAAGAATGCCTAATAAAAATGGAGAGTTAGTTATAGATAAAACAAGCCAACTTTGTCCTATATTCTGCATCCAAGTTCCAATTAACGAAGCACATTGCCCCATCCAAAAGTATCTGAAATTTTTATGCATTAATGCATGAAAATTTCTTTCTATAAGTTTCTTTACTCTCAAAATACCACCTTCTCTTTATGTAAAAGTTACCTTTTATTGGTTATCTATATCACGTTTAAAATCTCTTTTTATTTCTAGCATATGTTCAAAATCATTTAAATACTGAAAAAGCATTGCTCTGTTTTCAAACTCTTCCCTACTTTTAGGTAGCTCTTGTTTACTGCATTTCTTAAAGACTTCTTTTAAATCCAATAGCAATTCTTCTGCCGTATTATATTCATGCAGGGCTGCCGCAACTCTTTCTGTAAATGATGCTACCAATTCTGTTTGATAGTAAGCAATATAAAACTTTGTAAAATGTCCTCTCATATATTTTAACACCTGTAATTGCACTGTTCTCATTTGCATATACTTAACGTAATATTTGGCTTCATACAAAATATTATTGTTTAGATTTATGTATGCTCTTTCTGTAGCTTCTTTAAGTTTATCTTCTAACTTACTGAATAGTTCTTCCTCACTAATACTTACAGATTGATTTCTTAAACTCTCTGCCATACTTAATAGGATTCTTTTCATATAACTTTCAATCTCTTCCTGATCTGACTTAATTCTATCTTCTACTTTAGGCATATATGTATTTAGTAAAATTGCTATTCCTGCCCCTATGGTCATTAAAAGCAGCTCATTTTTTATCCAAAAGAAAGATATTGAATTTTCTACCAACAGATGTGTTACTAGTACTGAACTAACTACAATTCCATCCTGCATCTTAAATCTAACTGCAACAGGAATAAAAATAAGCAAATATAGACCGAAAGCTATCGGGTTGTATCCAACTATAGAAAATAATATTGCTGAAATTAGCAACGCTAATAAGGTAGATCCTAACCTTTGAAAGGCCAAAGTTATTGAATGTTTTTTTGTATTTTGAACACTTAGTATTGTTATTACCCCTGCAGACACTGCATATCTTAGCCCTAAGACTTCTGAAATCACTATAGCTATTGTGGCACCTACTGCTGTTTTTAATGTTCTAAGTCCAATAAACTTTTTCATAAAATCACCTACCTTTAAATATATTCACTTTATATCTTACACCATTTTGTCTGAATAAAAAAATAAGAGCCCCTAGTATTTTCATTATATTTCTAGGTGACTCTTTTATATTCATTTTATTCTACAGTTTACTTAGTATATCAGTTGATATTCCCTCAAAGCCTTTTATAACTAAATCTGCTTCAGAAAGATTCTCTTCACTCCCTACGCCTATAACCTTCATTCCTCCATTATGTGCTGCCCTAATTCCTGCTAATGCATCCTCAAATACTACACACTCTTCTGACTTTAACTCCATTTCCCTGACTGCTGCTAGAAATACCTCCGGATCTGGTTTTGCCTTACTTATTTTATTGCCATCTATTATGCAATCAAAGTAATTCTTCAATGCTAGTTTGTCCAATATAAATCTTGAATTCTTTGAGGCTGATCCTAATGAAATTTTTATTCCTTCATTTCTTAATTCCTGAAGAAATTCTTTAACTCCTGGAAGTATTTCTTCTTCTTTTAATTTATCTATACACTCAACGTACTTCTTATTTTTCTTATCTGCCAGTAACTCTTTTTCTTCTAGTGTCATTTTTTTATTTCCTAATGATAGTATTATATTAAGTGACTCCATTCTTGAGACACCCTTTAATCGCTCATTATCATCTTCATTGAATGCAATTCCTAACTCCTTAGCTAAGGAACTCCACGCTAAATAGTGATATTTTGCTGTATCAACAATAACTCCATCTAAATCAAAAATGCAACCCTTTATCTTATTCATAAATCTCACTCCAAACTACCTAGAATTACTTTTCCAAACAAAATATATAACATAAAAAGTCATTGCTTCATTAAAATTTCTTAAATCCATGGATATTTCTCTTTTTATTTTGTCTAATCTATATAGCAAAGTGTTTCGATGAACAAACAACTCCTTTGATGCATCGCTAATATTTAAATCTCTTTGAAAAAAAGTCTCTATGGTTTTTAACGTATCTGAATCTTGGCTATCTAAATAATTTTCATATGTGGCTATTATCTCTTCTTTTAAATTATTATTTATTCCATCCATGACTCTCTCAAAAATTATGTTACTTGAGGTTAATATCTCTTTTCTTATTCCAACCCTATCACTTAATTCAATTAAACTTTTAAGACTTTTTAAAACTTCTCCTATATTAGTTTTTCCGTAAAGAGCCTCTAAAGCTATTCTTGGACTTCTAATATTTAGTTCTTCAACATTATGCAAGATACTTTTGCAATGATCATAAACCTCATCAAAAATTCCTAACAGTACAACATACTCTTCCCAAATACAATACCTATATTCCTCTTCATTATTGTAAGAATATTTGACTATATCATAAACTTCCTTACAATGATTCTTCGCCTTAATAAGTATCAGTGTCCCTTTCTTCAAAATTTTGTTTATTATTTCATCATTTTCTTTAAAACTTGAATTTCCTTTGATAAGATTAAACAATTCATTTCCTTTTAACTCTTGAACCTCTTTTAATTTCTCTTCAAAAATGAATCTTAATAAAGGGATACTCGTTTCTTCTTTCTTTTCTATCTCAACATAATAAACGATATCATTGTATTGAATAGGGAAGTGTATACCTTCAAGTTTTTTAATTTTTGTTGACTCACAAATATAATCTCCATTCTTGTCTGTCACTTCGATAATATATGGAAACTTATTCATGAGTTCTCTCACATAATCCTTAAATGAGTCCATGTCTTTCACCTCTATTTAAAAGAAATCTCTTTTATATTTTTAAAGGCATATTTCTTATTACTCTTATATCCCTCACACTCCTTTTCTAGCTTTGCTTCATGGGCTGAATAACTAGCTCTGTATAAATTATATTGTCCCATTTTATAGTTTTTGCTTATCCCATCATCCTCATAAATTATTCCAGTGGCCCTTTCTCCATAAGGAATTAATGTCACCTTATCTGGGACATTGTCCATATTTAAGTAATTATCCTCATAAATCGGAATTATTGACCCCTCTTTCACAAATAGAAGAATCTCATCTAAATTAACTTTAAAGTTATAGAATTTAGTTCCTTGGTATTTTTGCCCATTAACCAAATTATACCAATTTCCCTTTGGTAAATATACCCTTTTTTGTCGTTCCCCTTCATATAAAACTGGTGCAACAAGTATACTCTCACCAAAAAGAAATTGCTCCTTCATATTTAATACCTTCATATCTTTGGGATAATCAAATACCATTGCTCTAAATACGGGTATTCCTTCTTTATAAGAATGATAGAAAGAAGTATAGATATATGGCATTAACTTATATCTCAAATTAATAAACTTTCTGCAAATATTTTCTACATCTTTACCAAAACTCCAAGGTTCTTGTCTTCTCGAAAGTACATCAGAATGATTTCGCATTATAGGTAAAAAACTCCCCAATTCCATCCATCTTATAAATAATTCTTCATTGGTATCTAAGCAAAATCCACCTATATCATTTCCTACAAATGAAAACCCTGACATCCCCAAATTAGCATTCATGGTCATACTCATTCTCATCTGACTCCAAAGACTTCTGTTATCACCTGTCCACACTGAGGAATATCTTTGTCCACCTGCAAATGTAGCTCTTGTCATGGAAAAGCTTCTCTTATTCTCCGTAAGTTCTTCTTGTGCCTCTTTTGAGCACCTGCTCATTTCTCTTCCATATAAATTATGGAATTCTTTATGCTCCACTACTCCGTAATCTCCGTCATGCAAACATTTTTCATCTAGAGTTCCCTCTTCATTAAATGCTGCTGGCTCATTCATATCATTCCAAATTCCATCTATCCCTACTGATATAAAATTCTTTAACTCATCTTTCCACCATTCTCTAGCATCTTTATTTGAGAAATCAGGAAATGCACTTATTCCTGGCCAAACTTTTTCAAAAGTTAATTTCCCATCATAATTTTTTACAAAATGATTTCCCTTTAATCCTCTATTATATACTTCATAATTTTCATCTAGCTTTACTCCTGGATCAACAATAGCGATGACCTTTACTCCGTTCTCATGAATTTTCTTTATCATTTTTTCTGGTTCTGGGAATTTATCTTTATCAAATGTCATTACCCTGTATCCGTCCATATAATGAATATCTAAATATATACTATCTAATGGTATTTCTTTTTCTATGAATTTATTTAGAATATCTTCTACTTCCTTTTGAGAAAAATAACTATATCTACATTGTTGATAGCCCAGTGACCACAAAGGAGGCATATCCATTTTCCCAGTTAATATCCCATATAATCCAGTGACCTCTCTTAAGTTATTTCCTAGCATAAAATAATATTCTATTTCTCCCCCAACAGCTCCAAAGAAAATTCTATCCTCAAAACTATTGCCCATATCAAAATAACTTCTAAAGCTATTATTAAAAAAAACTCCATAGGCTACGTCCTCCTTTAACCCTTGGAAGAATGGGATAGTCTTATAATATACGTAACTCTCATCATCCGTATCTGGTTCATCTGTATTATAATTTTCTATATACATTCCTTTTTTATTAAGATTTCCGCCCTTTTCACCAAAGCCATAATAACCTAATGCAGAATTATCCTTAGTAATAAATATATTCCCATTGCTATCTTTACCTGCTGGGGCTATATCTTCCAATACTATGTTTCCGTAATTATCTAGAAATTCTACTGTCCCACAATTTTTCGATACTATGGTTATAACTCTACTTCCTTTAAATGCTATGCTCTTTTCTGATTCTTCTATAGGAACTTGTACACTATTCATTTGCATTACTGATGAAGTTTCCTTTGGATTACTATGTTCTTCTCCTTGAAATATTCTTACTATGTCACCTTCAAAATATTCCACTTCAATTTTTCCTTTGGTAAACAATAATTGTGTTCTGTTTCCTATTTGTTTCATAGTTTCATATATTCCAATTGTAGAAACGGTTGCATAAGTTTGATGAATTATCTCGGATTTTTTCATTTTCATCTCCTCCTAATCTTTAAAATTACATTGTTTTATTTTAGTATATCAACGCCAGAAAACATTTTCAACCAAATTCATTATAAAGTATTGTTAAATTATCCATAAAATGCTATTATATTTATAACAACCCTTTCAATTGGGTATAAACCCATTAAATTTTTTTAACTGTTTTGTGCAACCGTTTTACTTACTATTAGTTTTGAGGTGATTAAATGAATAAAGATTACGTTTTACTTGATCCATGGCATATTATCCAAGATGGTTTTAATCCAAAGGATAATAGAATCTACGAAAGTCAAATGAGTATTGGGAATGGCTTTATGGGCATAAGAGGAAATCTTGAAGAAACCTTTTCTGGTAACTCCCTTCAAGGCACTTATGTAGCCGGAGTTTATTATCCAGATAAAACAAGAGTTGGTTGGTGGAAAAATGGCTATCCTGAGTACTTTGCCAAAGTCCTCAATTCCATAAATTTTATTGGAATAAAAGTTTTTTTAGGAAATCAGGAATTGGATTTAGATAAAGTTACAATAAAAGATTTTAGAAGAGACTTAAATATGAAAGAAGGAACCTTAACTAGAACTTCTACTATTATCGATCCAAATGGTCGAGAAACTAAAATAGAAAGTTTAAGATTTTTAAGTAAAAAAAGAAAAGAAATTGCTTGCATCAAGTACTCCATAACTCCATTAAATTATTGTGATACCATAACTCTAATACCATATTTAGATGGTAATATAGTTAATGAGGATTCAAATTATGATGAAACTTTCTGGGATGAGGTTGATAAGGGTTTCATCGAAGATTCAGCCTATCTAACACTAAAAACGAAGAAATTGGACTTTCATGTAACTTCAGCTACCTCATTTAAACTATTAAAAAACAAAACTGAAATAAACACTACTCCAAGCTCTTTAGTTGAAGATAAATATGTAGCTCATAAACTTAATATATATGCTTCACAAGGAGAGACTCTAACTTTAGAAAAATATGTCTCCCTAAGTTCAAGCAGATACTATCCTAAAGATGATTTAGTTGATAATGTTGTAAGATCTTTAAAATTAGCTAAAAATGATGGTTTTGATCTCCTATTGGACGAGCACATATCTGGATGGAATACGAGTTGGGAGAGTAATGATATTTTCATAGATGGAGATGTCAAAGCACAACAATCCATTAGATTCAATATATTTCAACTTCACCAAACTTATACTGGTGAAGATTCAAGTTTAAATATCGGCCCTAAAGGATTTACTGGCGAGAAATATGGAGGAAGCACATACTGGGATACTGAGGCCTATTGTCTTCCTTTCTATCTTGGAACATCCGAGGCACAAATCTCTAAGAATTTACTGATTTATAGATATAATCAACTCGGAAAGGCAAAAGAAAATGCAGCTAAGCTTGGTTTGAAAGGTGCTCTTTATCCTATGGTTACCATGAACGGTGAGGAATGTCATAATGAGTGGGAAATAACCTTCGAAGAAATCCACAGAAATGGCGCCATAGCTTACGCTATATATAATTATGTTAATTATACTGGCGATCATAAGCATCTTTTAGATTACGGTATTGATGTTTTAGTTGAAATAAGCAGGTTTTGGGAAGGAAGAGTTATCTATAATAAAAATAAAAACTGTTATATGATACTTGGTGTTACTGGCCCTAACGAATATGAGAATAACGTAAACAATAATTGGTATACAAATAGAATCGCATCCTGGACTTTAGAATACACGCTTCAAACACTTGAATTTATAAAGAATTCTTATTCAGAAAGTTATGAAGAAGTACTAAATAGATTAGCAATTAAAGACTCAGAAACTATCAAGTGGATGGATGTCATCAAAAAGATGTACTATCCTAAGGATGATAACCTAGGAATCTTTTTACAGCAAGATGGTTACCTTGATAAAGAGGATCTTCTAGTTAAGGATATACCTAAAGAAGACTTACCTCTAAATCAAACTTGGTCATGGGATAGAATACTTCGCTCCCCTTTTATAAAACAAGCTGATGTGCTTCAAGGTTTATACTTCTTAGGTCATCTATACGATTTAGAAACCAAACGTAAAAATTTCTATTTTTATGAACCTAGAACACTACACGAATCATCTCTTTCTCCTTGTGTTCACTCCATTTTGGCTTCAGAGCTTGGAGATAAAGAAAAAGCATATGATATGTATTTAAGAACAGCTAGATTAGATCTAGACAATCTTAACAATGATACAGATGATGGGTTACACATTACTTCTATGGCTGGAACCTGGATGTCAATAGTACAGGGGTTCGGCGGTATGCGAATTATTGATGGTACTCCTTCATTTAAACCATTTATACCTGACCAATGGATTAAATATTCCTTTAGAGTTCTTTTTAGAGAAAGAGTTTTAAATATAGAAGTTTCAAAAGATAAAGTGCTAGTGACCTTAGAAAAAGGTGACCCATTAAAAATTCTTCTATATGATTCAGAGATAGAACTAACAAAACAGCATTAATTCTATAGTGGTTTTAAATAATGCACACTTTAAAACCTCCATAATTTAAGGAAGTGTTAATTACCCGACACTTCCCCTTTTTTTATAAGAAATGAACCCTTACAAGATTAATTACAATCTGCAAGGGTCTTTCTTTTATATTCTAGAGTATTCCTTTAATTGATTCTCTAGCAATTAAATTAGTTTCTATTATGTAGTGGTTTCTCTCCAAGTTACTATCATTAAGACTTCCAAGCAAAAGCTTAGCAGCATAATATCCAAGCTTTTCTGCATTGATATCTACAGATGCTAATGGCGGATTTTGATATGCAGCTAATGGAGTGTTATTAAATCCCACTAAGGCAACATCCTTTAAGTTATTTTCATTAAGATATTTTAGTGCTCCAAAAGAAAACAAATCATCCGTAGTTACTACTACCTGTGGAATTTCACTTTCTGCTATCAACTTCATAGCATCATAGCCTTCTTCTTCATTGAATTTTATCCTCTGTACTATAAGGCTTTCATTTACTTGAACTCCGTGCACAGAATGAGCCTGAAGATATCCATTCAACCTATCCTTTGAAACATTCCATTCTTTATCTCCGCTTATAAAACCAATCTTTTTGATTCCCTTTTGCAAAAGCTTACTTACCACATTATACATGGCATTAAAATTATCATTATCTACCCAAAGTACTTCTGAAGTATCCTCTGGTCTACCAATTACTGAAAATGGAAATTCCATATCCTTTAAGTACTCTATGCATCGATCATTTGCCCTTGCTATTAATAAAATTACTCCATCTACTAAATTACTTGAAGTAAATTTTTTTACAAGCTCAAATTCCTCTTCCTCATTTTTACTAAAAGAATACATAATATAATAACCCATTTTTTGAGCACATATATTTATTCCTGTCATTGCGTTAATAAAGAAAGGGTTTTTAAACAAATCTTCAGCTTCATTAGGCAATACTAGCCCAATTGTTCTTGTAGAGCTTTTCGCCAGACTTCTAGCAATAGCATTTGGATGATAATCCAGTTCCTTTATCACTCTTTGTACCCTTATTTTTGTATCTTCACTTATTCTTGGGCTATTAGCAATAACCCTAGAAACCGTAGATGCTGAAACTCCAGCCTTCTTAGCTACATCCCTTATAGTTACCGACATCTATTTTCACATCCATTCTAGATAGAATAATATCTACATTCTTTTAAACATTTATAATTTTATCTTGCTAACTATAATTATTTTCTCATTATTATGTAATTTAGTAAACTATCCTATTTATACCTTTTATAAAATTCTACCAAATTACCTTAATGCAAGTAAATACTTATAATGCATATTAATTTCTTTTGTGATATCTTACATATTTTTTCTACCCATTTTATACAATTTTCTAAATTCAGCATATGGAATATTATTAAAGACCAGCAACTATGCCATTTATATTCAATATCCTTAGTATCTTATAAAAATAATTTTCTTTGCTTAATGGAATTTTTTGGTGTTATAGTATTAATATAATCACTTTATAGTATTTAGTTTTTTATTTTGGGAGGTACAGGTATGGCAAATCTATCATTAAAAAATATATGCAAAGTATATCCTGGAGATGTTACAGCTGTAAGCGACTTTTCTTTGGATATAGAAGATAAGGAATTTATTGTATTTGTAGGTCCTTCAGGTTGCGGTAAATCCACAACTTTAAGAATGATCGCAGGATTAGAAGACATTTCATCTGGTGAAATTTATATTGATGGAAACCTTGTAAATGACTTAGCCCCAAAGGATAGAGATATTGCTATGGTTTTCCAAAATTATGCCCTCTATCCACATATGACTGTATACGACAACATCGCTTTTGGATTAAAACTTCGAAAAACTCCAAAGAGTGAAATTGATGTAAAAGTTAGGAATGCAGCTAAAATTCTTGATATTGAACATCTTCTCGATAGAAAACCTAAAGCTCTTTCTGGTGGACAAAGACAAAGAGTTGCTATGGGCAGAGCCATAGTAAGAGATGCAAAAGTATTCTTACTAGATGAACCTTTATCAAACCTAGATGCAAAGCTTAGAAATCAAATGAGAGCTGAAATAGCTAAATTGCACCTAAGCCTAGGAACAACTTTTATATATGTAACTCATGATCAGACCGAAGCTATGACACTAGGTACAAAAATTGTTGTAATGAGAGATGGTATTATTCAACAAGTTGCCTCACCAACAGAAATATATAATCATCCCTCAAATATGTTTGTTGCTGGGTTTATAGGAAGCCCTCAAATGAACTTCTTATATGGACATGTTGTTATGGAAAATGAAACTGCTATACTTAAATGTTTAGATAGTAATATGGAATTAAACAAAAATAAAGCTACCATACTTAAAGATAAAAACTATATGGATCAAGAAATGATTATTGGTGTTAGACCTGAAGATATAAGGCTAGTAGACTCTAATTTAGGTTCGAGTACATTAAAGGGTAAAATTGAAGTTATTGAGAATTTAGGAGCAGAAGTTTTTCTTCATATAACTTCTGAAGACAGAAATCTTATAATAAAAACTACTCCTAAGGAAGGTCTATCTGTTGGTAGTGAATTATATTTCACTTTTAACATGGATAAAATTCATATTTTTGATAAAGAAGAGCAAAACACTATTTTTTAAATTTTTCCTCTAAAATTTAATTAATACCTAAAAATGCTGTAGCAAATGTTTCTGCTACAGCATTTTAATATACTAGATACTATACAATCTTAAACCCGCCTACAATTTCTTCTAAGTTATCTGATGAATATACCATTACTTCAGAAACTTGTTTTAATTGGATAATTTGCCTTAATATATCCTCTACAAGACCAAGAGATTCTTCACTACTACTTGCGTCTTGAAGTGTATTTTTTCTTATCACTTCGGCCATTTTATTTATCTCTATATCTACTTGATTAACTGCAATACTTTGATTATTGGTAATCTTAGATATAGACTCCATAGTTCTAGTTACCTCTGTTATATTATTTGATATTAACTCAAAAGATTTAATTGCTTCTTTAGTACTTATAACAGATTTTTTTACACTTGAATTAATCTGCACAATTGCTTCAGAAGTATTCTTTGTTTCTAATTGAATATTTCTTACAATTTCACTGATAGAAGCTGTTGATTCCTCTGTTTCAGAAGCTAACTTTGATATTTCTTGAGCAACTATAGAAAAGCCCTTACCTGCTTCACCTGCTCTTGCAGCTTCAATAGTTGCATTAAGTGATAGTAATTGAGTTTGTTTACTAATGCTACTAATAACACTTATAACTTGTGATATTTCACTTGATCTTTTTTGTAATAATCCTATACTTTTTAATGTTCTCTCCATTATCCTATCAAGTTCTTCCATAGAATTTAATACCTCTTCAGAAGATCCATTTGCTTCAACTGCATACTTACTTGTTTTTATAGCTTTTTCAGTAACTTGATTAATCAACTCGTCCATTTCCTTAATCGAAGTAGATATATTATTAAACTGTGCTTTATTATTTTGAATTAGTTCATTTTGATTGTTTGTATTTAATAGTAAACTTTCTACAGTCCCAGCTATCACCTTCATACTATTTTTTATATTTTCTGTTAACTCTGAAACTGCTTTTATTGATTGTTTTGTAGTTTTAGCTGATGTTCCAACTCTCTTAACCATATTCATTTGATTATTTATAAATTTATTAAACCATCTAGACAGCTCTCCTATTTCATCTGATGATAGCTTTTCTACCCTTTTGGTTAAATCTCCTTCTCCCTCTGCAATCATATGTAATATAGAAACAGTTGTATTTAAAGGCTTTACAATAATTTTTTTAGAAATAAAATACGTTGCTAATGTTATTATAATCCAAGTAGCTATGTCACTAACAATGCCAAAGTTCCCAACCTTTGCTGTTATTACTCTACTTACTATTAGAAATAACGCTGTTATTATAGATGTAACCAATGGAATTCTTAAATTTACACTTCTGAAATTATATATTTCAGCTATGTCTCCTTCACACATCATTCCCCAAACTTCATTAGAATATGGTGGTCTAATTATTGTTCCTTTTCCTCCAACCATGATGTGTCTATAATCCGGATATCCTGGCCAACAATCTAGATTCTCCTCGTTTCCCATGGTCTTTTGTATACCTGGATGAAGTTTTCCTGTAGCCGGATCATTAAAAATCACTTCAAACTCAGTATGTTTATTAATTTTTACTACTCCCCACTTGCTAGTCTTTACACCATCCTTTAAATTTTCACCCATTGTAAATGTATTATCTTCAAATCTACTTCTTGATATAGCTGTTCCTGGCAAAATATCTCTATCACTTTTTATCATGAATAGATAATTATCTCCAGAATCTTTATAAATATGAGTATCCTCATCTTGAATTACATTACTCATGTCATCATTCAAGACCCTTGTACATAATATTCTTCTCTCATTATTCTCATTTCTATAAGGAATTGAAAACAACAACGTAACTTCATCAAAAAACTTTTTATTAGACAGATTTAATTCCAAGGTTTTTTCATCATTGTATGGTCCATACATAAGCTGATTACCACTTATCCCCTCTTCAAAGTTAGGAAATATGCTCATATCATCTCCTATATGTTTTTGACATGTTGAAATAATAACTTTTCCAGCTTCATTAATAACTAAGAGTTCGCTAAAATCGTTGTAATATTTTAGTTTATCCTCAAGCTCTAAATTAATTTCCCTACTGTCTTCATCTAAGCTTTTAATTGTATTCATTGTGGTTTCTAATTGCACCCACTTATCCCTAAACCAATTTTCAAGAGCTTTCTTTCTCCCCCTAGAAATACCCTCAAAAACCATTTCAGAATGGCTTTTTAAGTTCCTATTCAGCAAATAATTTAACCTTAATTTCATTTATAGCCCCCCTTATTTTATAAAAAAAAGAGGGCATCCCCCATTAGGATGTCCTCTTTGACATGTATATACTTTTAAATATATAATATTTATTCTTTGTAGTCAATTTATTTATCAATTTTATCAGATTATTTGCTATCTTGGAGAGCGTCCCAACCTTCTTCTCCAGTTCTAATACGAATAACATTTGCTAATTCATAAACAAATATCTTACCATCCCCAATTTCACCAGTTCTCAAAACCTTTTTTGCAGTATCGACAACCACTTCAACTGGTATTTCACTTACTACTATTTCTACCTTTATTTTAGGCAGCAAATTAACTTCTACTGCTACACCTCTATAATACTCTTTATATCCTTTTTGCATTCCACAACCTAGTACATTAGAAACAGTCATTCCTGTAACCCCTATATGGTTTAATGCATCTTTAAGTTCATCAAATTTATTTGCTCTTGTTATAATATCAACTTTCATAAGCTTTTTATCCATATAACTTACCACCCCCATAAGTTCATAATACTATATACTTAATAGCATAGTCTACTATTTATACTTCCCCATTGAGTAAAAAAAATAACCTTAAGTAACTTAAGGTTATTTTAACTATCTACTATACATTTAATCCTGTATATGCTCCCTCACCATGTAATGATATATCTAATCCTTCTGACTCCTGAGACTCATCAGTTCTTATTTTCATAACAAAACTCATTACTTTTAATATTATAAAGGTTACTACTGCTGCATATAAAGCAACCGATACTGCTGAAATAAGGTGAACTTTCAATAATTCAAAGTTGCCATATATAACTCCATTTGCTCCTGCCGGATTAATATCTTTAGATGCAAATATTGCAGTTCCAATAGCACCCCAAATCCCCGCAACTCCATGGCATCCAAAGGCATCTAATGCATCATCATATCCAAGTTTTGCTTTTAATACTGCTATTGCAAGAAAACTTAATATTCCTCCAACAAATCCTAAGACAACAGCTGACATAGGGCTTACATATCCAGCTCCTTGTGTTATGGCCACTAGTCCTGCTATAGCTCCACTTATAGTTCCTAAAGCTGTAGGTTTCTTATAAAGAATCCATTCACAAGCAACCCAAGCAATTGCTCCTGCTGCTGCAGAAGTATTGGTGGTTACAAATGCATTAATTGCTACATAATTCATAGAAAGAGCACTTCCAGCATTAAAACCAAACCAACCAAACCACAAAATACCGCCTCCTAGTATTGCCATTGGTATATGATGAGGCTCAGGTTTTCTCTTTTTTCTTTTTCCAATAAATATTGCTGCAATAAGCCCAGAAACACCTGAATTTATTTCAACTACATTCCCACCTGCAAAATCCAATACCCCAAGTTTTTTTAGCCACCCCATATGCTCTCCATTACTTCCCCATACCCAGTGAGCGATAGGATCATAAACTAAGGTACTCCATAAAAGCATAAATATTAAGAATGCTGGAAATCTCATACGCTCAGCAAAAGAACCTGATATTACTGCAGCAGTAATAGCTGCAAACATCAATTGAAATATTACAAATTCTAAGTGAGGAATAGTACTTGCATAATCTGCATTAGGAGTTATTCCTACATTTTTTAGAAAACCCCAATCAAATCCCCCGATTATTCCTTTTATGTCTGGCCCAAAAGCCAAAGTATAACCTACTATTATCCATTGTATTGAAATAATAGCTAAGGCTGCATAACTATGTACTGTTGTACTTAACACATTTTTACTCTTTACCATTCCACCATAAAACAATGCTAACCCAGGAACCATTAGCATTACTAAGGCTGCTGAAATAAAGACAAAACCCATATCAGCTCCATTTAACATATTCATTTTTCTACCCCCATTTTCAATTAACTTAGCAATTCAACTTAATTTATTTTTTTGCATAAAAAAAGCGTAGACATCCCAAACAATATACACCCCCCAGTGTATATTAAAATTGAAATGAAAACGCCATAGTTTTCCTAAATTTTTATTTATCAACTAGTTCTAATTCTACTTTCATATTTTTTATATGTCAAGATTACTTTCTATATAATTGCCCCTGCCTATAATATTTAATAATTTGTTTAATATTTAGTATAATTTTTACTTTATATTAATGTCTGCAGAAGTGTCACTTATTGCTAATACGGTAAATAGCTTATTAATATCTAAGTTAGTTATAATTCCTTCTTCATCCCAATGATTTTTACATCCACAATAATTAAGAATTACACATTGAGGGATAAATCCTATACTCTTCGCCTTCATTCCTCCCGAGATGAGATTAAGTACACATGCCACACCAATAATGCCTATACTTTTATCTTCAATATTGGTGTTTTCATATATTAGAGATTCATGTGGAATTACAAAAACTTTAACTCCATATTTTTTACCCATTAATGATAACTTGCTCACAGCACAATCACTTTTGCAGTTAATGCATACATACCCGTATTCTGTTCTTATTCCCCTGCACTCTTCTTCTAAATTGTTTCTCATGCAGCCTGGTAAAAGAATTCTCTTTTCATCAGTCTTTAGGAAATCTTCTCTATATATTCTATTGAGTATTTCTGCTCCAACCATGTTTAAATGATATTGAACTTCTCTCTTTCCACAATATATAACATCCTCTTTCCAGGTATGACTAGGATAAACTTCTCTTAGAAAGCTCCCTACTCCCTTAGTATAAACGCCTAATGTAATTTTACTCTTTTCCTCAAATTCATTTGCAATTTTAATACTCCTAGTCAGAAATTGGTAAATTTCTTCTTTATTTTTTGTTTTTAAGTAATTACTCCATTCTTGTAGACACTTAACTTCATATATAAATTCTCCAGTTGCTTTTAACCATTGAATTAGTTTATTTAGATTATTAAAAGACCTGGTCACATCTTTTCTCAAGCTCTTATTGTTCTTAGAAATAATGGTAGAAAGAAAGCCTTTTATTTTTATTCTTACTTTTTTCATCTTCTTTCCTTTTACCCTAAAATATACAGTCTTAGTCAATATTGTTTTGGAGAGTAACCTAGATTTTATAGCATTATTAATGTATTCATTCCAAAGCACGCCTAGGATTAATATCTCTAAGTAATACTCTTCTTTCTTTTTTAGTTTTTTAGGATCAATTCTATTCTGGTATTCCATACGATTTTCTACAAATACTCCTACGTTTTCTTTAACATATCCTACTATCTCTTTTGAAAATCTCTTTATTACATCATAGTATTCTTCAGCTGAATTTTTCTCATCACCCAGATAATATGTTATTACTTTCCCCATATCCTCACCCACTAAAAATATTTACCACCTTTTTACATATCTGCTATATAATATTATTGTAAACTAAAAAGATGCATTGGGGGATATTTTATTTTGAAAACTACCAAAATTGATTTTTTAAATTCATATTATAGAAAACTTTGGTGGCAATCTGATACTAACTTACTTATAGACCTAAGAAAATATAGTTATTCGGATAAAAAATTTAACGAGAAAGATTTAAATATATTGATAGACACCATGATAAAAAAGCTTCAAACTTTTCCAAAGGAATCTGATAACCAAGTTCTTTGGAAAAATGACTTTAAAGACCATATAGATACTATCTTTAAAGAAAATATATTTTTTAGTGGAATAAGTTCAGAAATGAAAGATGCTTTTCTCATAAGTACAAGTAGATTTATAAAGGAATGTAAGTACTTTGATTCAACCTTGCCATTCACTGATATAGGGTAAGCCCTGCGGAATGTTTGGATAATTAATATTTTTCAAGAGGTATTGGGCAAAAAGATCGAATTTACTAGTGCTATTTTGGGTTACAGCCTTCTTTATCCTTATACAGATAACTTTCTTGATAATACTACTATCTCAATACATAGCAAAAAGACTTTTAATACTAACCTTTCCAAACGGCTTGAGGGAGAGTTGATTGCTCCAGCTTCTTCTCATGAAGAACAAGTATTTAACCTTATTTCTTTAATTGAGGCTAAATATAATAGAGAATACTATCCAAATGTCTATAATTCTCTACTATATATACAAAATGCTCAAGAAAAGAGCTTAATGCAGCAAGGATATAAAAGCATTCCTTATGAAGTGGATATCTTAGATATATCTATTGAAAAAGGAGGTTCATCGGTATTAGCTGATGGTTATTTAATTGATGGAAATCTATCGGAGGAAGAAGAAATATTTGCTTATGGATATGGATTTATTCTTCAACTCTGCGATGATCTTCAAGATTTTAAAAATGATTTGGTTAATAATCACATGACACTAATGTCTCAACTATCTGGCAAGTACCCGCTTGATACTATTGTAAGCAAATTAATTAATTTAACTACTCACATAATAGACTCTTCTACTTGTTTTCGCAGTAAAAATAGTAGCTTCTTAAAGTCATTTATTAAAAATAACTGTATTTTAATGATTCTTTTTGCAATTACAGATAGTAAAAACTTTTTTTCTAAAGATTATATTTCATATATTGAACAATTCTTACCTTACACCCTAAGGTATACAAGGAATTTAAAAAATAAGCTAATGAAGAAACTTAATAAATTAAATATATCTCTTACTGATTATTCTTTAGATTATATTATTATGTTCTTACTAGAATAGAAAAACCCAATAGCTTGTTAACCAGGCAAGCTATTGGGTTCTTAAATTAATATAAATGTCCCATTTTTTCTTTTTTAGTTTTAAAATATCTTTCATTATGAAGATTTGTCTCCATTACTAATGGAACTCTCTCTACAATATTAATTCCATGACCTTTAAGTCCAACTATCTTTTTAGGATTATTAGTCATTAATCTTATTTTCCTTACTTTTAATTCACTTAAAATCTGTGCACCAATTCCGTAATCTCTCATGTCAGCTGGGAATCCTAATGCTATATTAGCTTCCTCAGTATCCATACCCTCTTCTTGAAGTTTATAAGCTTTAATTTTGTTAATTAAACCAATTCCTCTTCCTTCTTGTCTTAAATATAAAAGTACTCCTTTTCCTTCTTTTTCAATTGCTGCTAATGCTGATGCCAATTGTTCTCCACAGTCACATTTTAAAGAATGAAAGGCATCTCCTGTTAAGCATTCTGAGTGTACCCTTACAAGAACTTCATCCTCTTCATTAATATCACCTTTCACTAGAGCTACATGATGTTCACCATTTAATTTATTAACAAATCCAATCATTTTGAAGTTTCCATAAGCTGTAGGTAGTCCAGCCTCTGCTTCTCTAACAACATAGCACTCACTCTCTCTTCTATATGCAATCAAATCCTCTATCGATATTATACTAAAGTTATTAGTTATGGATAGATCCACTAACTCAGATAGTTTTGCTAAAGAACCTTCATCATTCAACACTTCACATACTACTCCTGAAGGATTTAATCCAGCTAATGTAGCTAAATCAACTATAGCTTCACCTCTTGCAGCTCTTTTAAGTACTCCTCCTTTTAAGGTTCTAATTGGAAACACATGTCCAGGAACCCTAAAATTCTTTCTACTAATACCTGGTTCTATTAACTTCTTAATAGTTAAAACTCTATCCTGAACGTCTACTCCATTTTTTGCTTCTTCATAATCTACAGACAAAGTATAATCCCCTTTGCCCCTTTCAAGAGTCTTTTCTGCTATTTCTGGCAAATTAAGTTCTTCAAGTCTTTCTTCTGTCAATGCAACTGAAATAAGTCCTCCTCCATTTTTTATCATGAAGTTCAAAACTTCTTTTGTAACTTTTTCTGCTGAAGCTACTAAAACCCCTGTATTATCCTTATTATCATCATCTACTACTATAACTAACTTACCTTCTTTAATATCTTTTATTGCATCTTCAATCTTCGCAAACATATTTTTCCTCCTTTTATTCACCTAAATATATCCTTTAAAAATAACATCATTTCCTACAATCTCATGTTTAACATTTTTTAATACAATAGCATCCTTCATCCTTTCAATTCCAACTCCTCCAACAGGAGTTATAGCATCTTTTCCACCAATAATCTTTGGCGCTATTGCTGCATACACCTTGTTTACAAGTCCACTTTCAAAGGCTGATGCCAATACTGAGCTTCCACCCTCAATATAGAGAGAATCAATTTTCATTTCTCCTAAAGCTTTCACTATATCCTTAAACTCTATTCTATTATTTTTTTCTTTTATCTTAATTAACTGTACTCCTTTATTAACTAAAAATTTTTCTTTATCTTCTGGAATATTAATTGAACATATTATTAATGTTTTAGTATCACTATCTACCTTTAAGACATTTGCTTCAGGAGATATATCACCATACTTAGATAAAATTACTCTTAAAGGATTGGATATCTGAACACCTTCTAATCTAGTGGTAAGCATAGGATTGTCCTGCCTCACGGTATTTTCTCCTACCATAATTGCAGCAACTCTTTGTCTTAAATGATGGACAAATCTCAAACTTTCTTCTCCACTTATCCATTTAGAATCACCTGTTTTAGTTGCTAGCTTTCCATCCAAAGTCATTGCCCACTTCGTAAACACAAAAGGTGTTTTAAACAAAGTATAATGCTTATAGATTTCATTTAACTCTTCACAGTCTTCCTTTAGTATGCCGATATTAACTTCAATGCCACTTGATATAAACTTCTCTATATTACTTTTAGCCCTATCTGGATTTAACATTCCAATATATAACTTTTTTATTCCACTACTAACTATTATATCAAACTCAGGTTCAAGGTTTATATATAATTCTGATCCATCTATATCTTCTTTTATGGTAGATAATATTTCTTCTATTGCTGATGGAGCCCCATATTCTTTGTGATATCCTTCACCTATTACTCTATTATCTTTTACTAATACAGCTCCAACTAATGGATCTGGATTTACAAAACCTACTGCTTTTTCTGCAAGTTCAATAGCTCTTTTCATATAGAATTCCTTCATGATTTTATCCCCCCAAAGAATTCAAAAATTCACTAATATTTTACTTAATGTAGCACATGAAAATTTCGCTGTCAAGTTATTTGATAATTATTATCACCTGATTCAACTTATTCATTTATCTTTATCCATTTTTCTAGAAGGGTCTCTAACTTTTCCTGTAAGTTTTCCTTTATGGAAAGACATTTATTAAGCTCTTCATAATCACTTCCAAGCGAACTCATTCTAGCATCTAAATCTGTTATTTCTCTCTCAATATCATTTATATTATTCTCTAGTTCTTCTATTTGTCTCTTACTTGGAATGATCTCTTTTGTTCTATGAGACTTCTTTATAGGTTCTTCTTTCTCAATAAATACTTGACTTATTTTTCTTAAACTTTCATCTTTTTTTATCTTGTAGTAATCAAAATTCCCCTCATAACTAATAAACTTCTTATTACTAAGCTCAATAATTCTGCTACCAATTTTATTTATAAAATATCTATCATGGGATATAAAAAATATAGTCCCTTGAAAATCTTCTAGCGCATCTTCTAAAGTTTCTATAGAATCAATATCTAAGTGATTTGTAGGCTCATCTAATATCAATAAATTCACATCTTTAAATAGAAGTTTACTTAGCATTAATCTAGTTTTTTCTCCTCCAGATAGACTTCCAACCTTTTTATAAACACTCTCTCCAAAGAACATGAATCTTGCTAGATATTCTCTTGCCTTACCTTCCAAGATTTGAATATCTTCTCTAAAGCACTCTAGTATTGTCGCATTATCATTATTAAATTCAATACTTTGTGGTAAATAAGTTGCTCTTACACTTTCACCTAATTTTATTATTCCGCTATCAATATCCTCATATCCTAATAAGATTTTTAAAAATGTTGATTTCCCACATCCATTGGGACCAATTAAGGCAACTTTCTCTCCGTATGAAACATTAAAATCTCCATTAACAAATAGTTTCTTATCCCCAAATGTCTTATGAGCCTCTTTAACTTTAATTACTTCTTCCCCTGATCTTTCTTCTAGCATCATATTAAGCTTCATATTTTTTTTATTTAAATTAGGCTTATTAACCTTATCCATTTTATCTAATCTTTTTTGCATACTGGCTGCTCTTCTAAAAAATTTACCATTATCTCCTCTGATTGCCCAATCCCTTAAATTCTTTATAGACTTTTCCATTTGGTCTATCTTTTTTTGTTGGTCACTATATGCTTGATACTGCAAAAGCAAATCTTCATCTTTCTTTTTTACATAAGCAGAGTAATTCCCTTGATAAGAAGTACTTTTATTATCTTCTAATTCTACTATACTAGTAGCCGCCCTATCTAAAAAATACCTATCATGTGATACTATAATAATAGTTCCGCTATATTGCTTTATATAACCTTCAAGCCATTCTAACGACTCCATATCTAAGTGATTAGTTGGTTCATCTAAAAGTAATATATCCGGGTTTTCTAATAGTATCTTCCCTAGCATTACTGTGGTTTTTTCTCCTCCACTTAATAGATTAAATGTCATATTTAGCATATCATCACTTAGCTTAAGCCCCTGAGAAACCTTATTTAGTTTTTCTTCCTTATCATATCCCCCCAAGATCTCATATCTCTGTTGTACTTCACTATACTGACTAAATACTTTTTCTAATTCCTTTTCGCTGGAATTGCTCATTTTCTCTTCTAAATCAGCCATATCTATTTCAAGCTTATTTATCTCTATAAATGCAGTATTTAAGGCATCTCTTCCTGTATATTCTTCTGGGTAATTAGGTATTTGCTTTAAGTATCCTACTTTTGCACCTTTTCTAATACTTAAGGTTCCACCATCAAATTCTTCATGACCTGATATTATTTCTAATATGGTGCTTTTTCCACTTCCATTTCTTCCTACTAATCCTATTCTTTCTCCCTTGTGTACCTCAAAGCTTACTGATTCTAGAACTAAATTTGCTCCATAATACTTAACTAAATCTTTCAAAGCTATTTCTATCATATTTCTCTTCCTTTCTTAAATCAGGTAGGTGCTACTTTCCGAATCCACGTCTTAAGAAAGTTTTTATTCATATAAAACAAAAAATCCGGACAAGTATATTCCTGCCTGGATTCCATAAAAAAGTATATACTAACCCATATACTTTTAGCCATATAAAAACCGGGCAAGACCACCTTACCCGGATATCATTTCTTTTAATATAATATATCTGGTTATAGATGAATTACTTGCTTAATGTTGAAAATATACAATTTTAGACGCACTTATCCCGTTAAATAAAGAATTTGCTGAAATTCTTACAGATATTGCTCTAATTTTGTTCATTCTATCAACATAGCAATTATTCATTTTCTATCCTCCTTTTGATATATTTACTAAGATTATACTGTAAAATTTTAGTTAAATCAACAGTGTATTTAAAAACATAAAATTTCTATATCTGTACATTATATTATTTATACTTATATTTTGTTCATAAGGGGCCAATATTATGACTAAAAAATCACTTGTGAAGTTATTTATTTATATAAATTTTATCTTGTATTTTTCATTCCTATTAATGGACATATATAATAGGGATTCTTATAATTATGCTTCTATTTGCCTAAAATATTCTACAATATTACTTTGCTTTGTCTTAAGTTTATTTATAGGAAATGATTGCATTAATAAAAGGGATCTTTTATTTTTGCAATCTGCTAGGTTTTTTACACTTTTAGCTGATTTATTCCTTGTTCTCTCTGGCAAACTTTTTTTAGGAATATTCTTTTTTATATTAGTTCAGTACTCGTATTTATTTAGATCTTTAACTAAAAAATCCTTAGTACTTATTTCAATCATACTGTCATTGTTTTTGATTCCAACATTCATAGTATTTTCTTATAGACTCAGCAATATAAGTCTATTTATAATTGCACTATATTACGGAATATTACTACTAACAAATTTGATAATAGCCTCAAAGAAATACAAATATCACCATATAATTTTTTGGGGAATGCTCTTATTTTGTTTATGCGATATTAATGTTGCTCTGTATAACTTAAGCTCTAACTTTAATTTTACTAATATAAGCTTTATTCCATTTGGCTTTCTAATTTGGCTTTTTTATTTTCCATCACAATTACTGCTTACCCTTAGCGGATTTAAATCTAGCTACTTTGAAAGACTACTTTAATTCTTTATATAAGGTGTTGTATACTCTGCATTTCTCTGGATCTATAAGATTGACTTCTTTATAATATATCCTAGGAGTTTTCCAGAGTGAGATTAGTGCTGAAGACAAACTCATTTCATTATATCTTTCAGGCCAGTATTTAACTATATGTTGTTTAATTAATGGATAGTATTTAGGATTCATTCTAGGAAATAAGTGGTGTTCTGTATGATAAGAAAAATTAAAGTGTAATATATCAATCCACTTAGGAACCCTTACTGATAAACTATTGATTAAAGGATCATTTATCTCTACTAGCGGATTTAATCTATGATTTGTTGATATATATGCCATTACTATAAAGTTTCCTATTAACACAGGCATTAAATATATAAAGGTCCACTTAGTGATTCCTACATAAAACAATAATCCAATCCAGACTGTCCAAGGTACTATGAATTGTGCCCAAAGTGTCAACTTTCCTTTTTCTTTAATATCTAGAATATATTCTACAAACATTCTTGTTGAATGAATGGTAAAAGTAATACTTAGTGATATAAAGCTAACAAGAGATCTCAATTGCAAAGGAATTTTATATATTAATACTATAAATGGTCTTTTTAAATACTTCTCTAAACTCATCCACGCATCTGGATCCTTTTCTTCGTTTTGAGTATAGGCATGATGATTCATGTTATGCCACTTTACCCAAAGCTTAGGCCCTACGCTAAGAGGGAAAAAAGCAACGGCTCCTAAAAGGTTTTTAAGCCAAGAAGTTTTAACTACCGAACCATGGAGAATTTCATGACCTAAAAAACCCATTGCTGCAAAACTAAATCCTAGTACAATTGATATAATAAAATTACTGATTAAATTCATTTTTGTTAAAGCTATAATTAATATTCCTGTTATTATAACTATTGAATATGCAAGCCCTCCCAATAGTCTAGTGGGAGAAGTCTTAAACACCTTCTTAGGTAACTCAGGAATTATTTTGCTTGCATACCAACTTATATTATGAAGATTATTCATTGTCATTTCACCTCTTGAAAATTTAAATTTAAACTAATACTTTGATTGTCAAAGTATTAGTCTTTAATTAAATGATAATTTTTTTCAATTCATTTGTCAATAATTATTATCTCTTAATATATTTTATCAATTGCCTTTATTATATATTCCTATATTTTAATAAATACTTGAAAACTGTTTGCGAGAAGTGTTGATGAAACTCATCAACACTTCCTGCAAACAGTTTTGTAATGCAAATAATATCTATAACTTACTATTAAAAGAGCCAAGCACCACATTTAATATAAGTGGTGCTTGGCTCTTATTTTCTATTCTATAAAGTTCTTAACTTTAAAGGTGCCTGCTGTAAACAAGACTACTGCAAATAAGATTACTACTAGTGATAACCACGCATTACCTGTATTTATTGATTGTAATGCCCAATATTGTGGTGTGAATTTTGAAAGAACAGTAATACTCTTAGGCAAATATTCGATTGGCATGAAACTTCCCCCAACAAAGCAAGAAACCGAAATAACTATTTGTAAAACTGCTTGTAACATACTCTCATTCTTAATTATTCTTGATACAAATACTCCAAGACTTAATGATACCAATGATAGTGCTGCTATATTAATTAATATAACTGGAGCTTCGGAAGGATCTCCTAATGAGTTTATAGTTAAGTTTGCTAGATATACAATCCCATATCCTATTGCGGCTAAAATAAACATTGCCACTAAAACTCCGCCAATTATGGTTTTTGAGGTATTTGAGGTAGTAAAGCTTGTTGATAAAATATTTTGTTTCTTAAGTCCTAAAAGCTCTATTGTTATTCCTATGGCTCCAAAAAGTACAAAACTTATTATCATATTAAGCATTACTATATCTCCAGTTGTTTTTGCATTTTTACCAGTAACCTCAATGTTAGATTTATTATAACTTAAATCTTCTAGTGAAATCTTTTGTCCGCTCTTTTCAAATTTTTCTCTTAAAAGCATTTTTGTAACTATTGAATTAGCATTAAACTCAAAATTACTTTGTCCTCCACTTTCTAATTTTACAGCTTGAATTTGTGGTTTTTCTCCCTTGGATATCTCTTCAGTAAAATTCTCTGGAATTTCATAGTATACTGAGATTTGTTTTTTCTTTAGTTTTTCAACCCCTTCTTCTTTAGAATATTCTTTAATCGAATTACTCTTACTATATTCCTTTATAAACTCACTTCCGTAGCTTCCTTTGTCATTATTTACTATGATACTTTGATTATCACTACTTGAAAATTTATTAAAAGCATAACCTAGAGCTAAAGTCAAACTTAGCGGTATTAAAAAGCTTATAGCAAGATTTCTTTTATTTTTTAACATTCTTTTTAGGTTGCTTTTTAGTATTATTAAGAATCTCATAACTAATCCTCCCAGCTAGTTTTAACTTTAATTGTACTGATTACTAATAAACATGCAGATAAACCAATCATTATCATGATTTGAGTTAATGCTCCACTATAACTTTCAGTTATAGATAATCCTTTATATGCATTCAATATAAGTGAATTAGGGGCAAAGTTAGAAAGTACTTGAAGGACTTTAACCTCCATAATGTCTGCACTGTAAAATACTCCTCCAATTATCATTGGCAAAAAGATCAATATAGTCATTATTCCATTTGCAACTTTATCACTCTTAACTAATGCTATTATGGCTCCTATTACTGCTGCCTCAAGAATACTTTGAAGAAATACTATCATTAGCAAGTATAGATAATTTCCTGTAAATGCTGTTCCTAAAAATCTATTTATAGTTACATAAAGTATATTAATAATAAGCGCCATAATCATTGTAAAACTTACATATCCATAGAAGTAATTTAACTTACTATTTGGTGTGGAGAAAACTCTTTTTAATATTCCCTTTTTTCTTTCATTATAAAATCCTTTAATTAATAGACTAATAAGCATAATTGAAGTAAAACTAAATAGAGATATTGTGTAATACTCTCTTGAACCTAGAGTTCTATAGCCTTCTACTATCTTTTCCTTTACTGTAGGTGTATTAGAATTCTCTTGTAAGCTCATAAGAATGCTACTTGTCATCTGACTTTTATCCATAGGTGATAAATTAAGTTTCTCTACATTGGTTTGAATTATTTTATACTGATTTATATTTTCACTAAATGACTTCATAAAGGTTTTTATCATCTCAGTATCATTATCTGAGCCTTTTAACTTTTGTATATTTATATCATTAAAATCTTTACTAATTGTAACCTTGCATTTAAAATCCTCTGTAGCATCACTATTTATAAAGTCCTTTACCTCTTTATTTTTCAATATAGAAGTTAATAGTTCTCCTTCTTTGCTATCTTTATCATACCTAATTTCAACCTTTATAGGCTCAAAAGAGCTTTTTCCTGTAAACATATCTTCTTCCATGATTCCATAGATATATGCCATTACCATAGGAAAAAGAAAGAACGCTATTATAATTGTCATTTTATTTGTATTAATGTAAGATACTAAATTTCTTTTTATATGAGGAAATAATTTCATCACTACTCCTCCTTATCTCTTAAATTTTTACCTGTTAGGGTTAAAAATACTTCTTCTAGATTAGGTTCTTCTATTCCAATATTTCTTACCATAACTTTATGCTTTGAAATAACATCCAAAAGTTCATTTAAACTAATATTATCCTTAGCCACGACCTTAATTTCCATATCATTTATATCTACACCCTTAACAGAATTTAGTTTTCTTATATCAAACATTAAATCTTGAATTTCTCCATCTGCTCTAATCTTTATAACCTTATCACTTACTACCATTCTCTTTAGTTCATCTTTACTTCCATAAGCCAATTCCTTACCTAAATCAAGAATCATTATATTGTCACATAATATCTCAACTTCCTCCATGTAGTGAGATGTATAAATTACGGTAGTGTTATTCTCTTTATTCATCTTCTTAACCACATCAAAAATATGATTTCTGGATTGAGGATCAACCCCTACAGTAGGTTCGTCCATTATCAATATTTCTGGATGATGCATCATAGCTGCTACTATATTTAATCTTCTTTTCATTCCTCCAGAGTATTTTTTCACAGGTTTCTTTAAATGCTCTTTTAATGCAGCTAACTCCAAAGCTTCATTTATTCTTTCTTTTAATAAGCTTCCTTTTAATCCGTATAGTCCGCCCCAGTATTCAAGATTTTCTTTTGCAGTTAGACTTTCAAAAAGTGCTATTTCTTGAGGTACTAAACCAATCTTTTCCTTAGCCTTTAAAGGATCTTTTTTGATATTGTACTCTCCTACAATAACCTCACCTTTATCCATTTGTATAAGTCCTACCATTAAGTTTATAAGTGTAGATTTTCCTGCACCATTTGGACCTAACAACCCAAAAATCTCTCCTTTTCTTATTTCAAAAGATACATTATCAAGAACTAATTTATCATTAAATCTTTTAGTTAAATTTTTCACTTCTACAGCTTTCATATTTATTACCTCCATCAATCTTATACATTAATTATATTTTGTTTTAGTTCATTCTCCTATTAGCCTAGGTCATTAAGTGAGATGACTTAAGTCATTTTAATCAATGAAAAAAGCATGCCTAGTGGCATGCCATTTTACATATTTTAAGTTATCCCTAAGCAAGATTGTTTTTAAATGCAAATATAGCTATTTGCGTCCTATCTCTCAAGGATAATTTTGATAGTATAGTAGTAATATTATTTTTAATAGTCCCTTCGGTTAAATACATGACTTCGCCAATCTCTTTATTAGATAATCCTTTGGCTATCTCTATAATTATCTGAATTTCTCTATCCGTAAGACAGGTAGTCTTCTTTAACTCATCTATGTTCTTTTCCCCTTCTGTTTTCTCCACTTTAACTACAAGCTTTGAAACAATATCTGGGTGAACTACTACATTGCCTCCATATACAGCTTTAATTCCACCATATATAAGATCATATGAACTATCCTTAAGTAAATAACCAGATGCTCCATTCTTAAGAGCTTCCTCTATATATTCACTATCTTTAAAAGTCGTTAGCATAAGTATCTTTGTCTTATCACACACTTCTTTTATTAGCTTAGTTCCAAGTACCCCATCACATACTTCCATTCTTATATCCATTAATACTACATCTACATCATTATCTCTGCAAAATTCAAAGGCTTCTTTTCCATTTTCACATAGAGTTACTACTTCTATATCTTCATAGGTTGAAAGTATTATTTTTAAACCTTCCCTTATTAATTTTTCATCATCCACAATTATTATTTTTATCTTATTCATATTTAAACTTCTCCCCAAATTAGTTATACTTCATCTAAGTTAAGCTTAGATTTTTCCATTGTAACAATAAGTTCAAACCCTTTATCTTCATTTGTATGATATTCCAAGGTTCCTGCCCATGCTGCAACTCTTTCCTTAATGCTTCTAAGCCCTACTCCAGGAACTACTTCCTTTGATCCAATACCATTGTCTTTTAAATGAAGCCTTAATCCATCTTCTAAGAAATTTAAAAATATTCTAACTTCAGTAGCCTTCCCATGCCTAATAGAATTAGAGAGGAATTCTTGTATAATTCTATATATAACCATAGTTTGATCAGCATTTAGTTTCCATACTTTATTCGAAACTCTAAATTTTACGTTCACTGAAGTTAATTTCTCAAAGTTCTTAATCATCTCTGAAATAGCTACAATACCTTCATATTCTTCCAATTCTCTTGGTTTCATAGCCCTTACTGCACCCCGAACTCTTGCCATACTTTCTTTTGCAAATTCTCCAAGATTATTAGCCATTAGTGACGCTTCATCTCCATTAACTTTTGCTATTTTCTCTATTGCCCCAAGTTGAATTATAATGGTTGAAAGAGCGTGTCCCACATTATCATGAATTTCTCTAGATATCCTATTCCGTTCTCTTAATAAAGTGATTTCTTCAATTGTATTTACATAAGATTCTAATTCCTTATTAGCCTTCTTCAGTTCTTCATCTTTTTTTCTTAGCCTGTCATACAAATCCTGGGCTTCAACTTTTCTTTCCTCTTCATCCTTAATTCTGACCAATAGAATAATAATTGGTGATACACCTACTGCCCAATATATTATTAAATTGATGTTTTTTGTATATATTAACAATACTGTAATCGCAAGTACAAAAATATATGCGAATATGCTATTAAACTCATATATTATATCCATTAAAATTAAAATAAAAATTATGCTGCCATAGCTTCCTGCAAAATTAAACAAATAAAATGACATAATAATTTCCACCATAAATGATGGTATTGAGTATGCAAGTTTCTTCGGAAATATAAAATATCTTAATTGATTATTAATTATAAAAATCAATATAAGTATTATATAATTTATTCCAAGCTTATTACTATTTTCTCTTACAAAAGAAAATAAAAATATTAGTATGTATCCATATCTTAAGAAAAGCATGTACTTCTCTTTGTTTAGCTTTTCAAACATATATCCTCCTAATTTACTATTATTTAAAATTATGAATTATTTTTCCTCTTATTATATACTTTAACATCAACTTACTATTTATTGCAAAAAAAGTTAACAAAAAAGAGGCCTTAAATTGCCTCTTCCTAAAACATCTATTTATCTTCTAAAATTTCTTTTATAGTCTCTCCTATTATCCTAATTCCCTTTTCTATATCCTCCATGCTAACTCTAGAAAAACCTATTCTTAGAGTTTCTGACCCCTTATTATCCGTATAAAAAATATCCCCAGCAGTAAATACTACTCCTTTTTTATAACATGCCTCTAGGACTCTTCTTGAATTAACACCTTTTAACTTTACGAAAATGTGAAGTCCACCTTCTCCCATAATATATTCATATGGGATATATTCTTTTATTTTATCAAGAGTAAAATTATATTTTTCTCTGTAATGTCTTCTTACTTTCTTCACATACCTTCTAAAAGAATCACTTATCATATAATTGTAAAATATCCCTTGATCCAAAAAAGAAGTATGAATATTTCTTGTCCTTTTAACACTTTCTAAAGTGCTTATAAGCTTTTTATCTGCTAAAATCCAACCTAATCTCAAACCTGGAAATAAGATTTTAGAAAAACTTCCTATATAAATTACTCCATTTCCGTTGCTACATAAGCTAGCTATTGGAGGAACATGCGAACTTGAATATAAAAGTTCCTCATTAAAACCATCTTCTACTATTGGAACAGAGTATTTTTGGAAAAGTTCAAATACTTCCTTTCTCCTTTCACCCTTCATTACTATCCCAGTTGGATTATGGTAAGAAGGTATAATATATGCAAGCTTAGGAGGATTACTTCTTAACTCTTCACTTAATTTATCTATATTAATTCCTTCCTCATTCATATCTACACCAATAATGTCAAGCTCGCGTGCTCTCATAATCTTTAATGCTGTATTATGAGTAGGATTCTCACAAAGAATTCTATCGCCTGGTACTGTTAGTGAATTAATTACTATATCAAATCCTTCAGTAAAGCCATTTGTTATTAAGATTTCTTTCCCCTTTGTATTAACACCTTTGTTCTCCATATATTTCATTAGATATTCAATGAGAGCCTTATATCCCCTTGCATATCCGTAATTTAATAACTTTTCACCTTCAAGGGACCATGCATTCAGAAAAGCTCTTTTAAATTCATCTAAATCAAATAAGCTTTCATCAGGTGCTATGCTCTTAAAAGAAATCATCCCTTTTTCCCAAGGAATTTCTGTTTTAATGATATCTAGTTCTTCACAGGTGTGAGAATATCTATTAATCCTTGAATCCCAATCTATATTAAAACTCTTTTCTGCTACTTTCTTATTAGATGTTACAAAGGTACCTTTTCCTTTAATACTTTTTATTCTCCCCTCACTTTCTAGTATCTCATAAGCAGTTACTATAGTACTTCTGCTTACCCCCAATATACTACTTAATTCTCTTGTGGAGGGCAATTTACTTCCATTTTGAAGAATCCCTTTTTCAATATTATCTTTTATATGATTTTCTATTTGAATATAAATAGCCTCTTCTTTATTAAATTCAAAGGATGAAAAAATCAAATACAAACACCTCTTATACTCTAGGTTTTTTATCTCTTACAAGGAGTATTCAATAATCTTGTCTAACAACTCACCATACTCCATATTTACTCCTTTTGCACTTTTAGGGAATAATGAATTCTTCGTCATTCCTGGTAAAGTATTTAATTCCAATACATAAGGAATACCATCACTTACTATAATATCAATTCTAACATAAGCCTTGCAATTAAAAATATTCCAGCATCTTTCCCCAATTTCTTTCATCTTATTCTGCAAATCCTCAGTCAATTCTGCTATAGCTTTTTCAGAGCCTCCATCTGTATACTTAGAATTATAATCATAAAACTCTCCACTAGCTTTTATTGATAGTATGGGAAATATCTCTCCATTTAAAACAGGTATAGTATATTCATTTCCCGGCAAATATTTTTCTACCATAACTTCTTTATCAAACTTTAATGCTTCAGTGATTGCTCTTTCTAGTTCCTGATTATTCTTCACTAAGAAAGTTCCAACACTAGAACCACCGCCATTAGGTTTAACTACAACTGGATAACCTAGTTCTTTTATTTTTCCCAAATCAAAAGGTTTATCTTTTCTTACTAAAACTTCTGGTGCAACTGCTATGCCCTCACTTTTTAGTATCCTTTTGGTTTGCTTTTTATCCATACATAAAGCACTAGTTAAAATACCGCAGCCAGAGTAAGGCATATTTATACTTTCAAGTATAGCTTGAACTGCTCCATCCTCGCCAAAAGCTCCATGCAAGGCAATAAAAATAAAGTCCATCCCTTTAACCTTCTCAATCAATTCCTCTTTTGCATCTATAACAATAGGGAATACCTCATACTTATTTCTATCTAAATATTCCACTATACCTTTTCCTGAATGTAATGAAACTTCTCTTTCTGAAGAAACTCCACCCATTAATACTCCTATTTTCATATATATCCCTCCTTTTTCTAATATTATTATATTAATCTGAGAAGGGATATTTAACGTCCACCAATTAAGGAGTTTTGTAAACAAGTGGTAAGGTACTTATTGCACTCTCTTAAGCTTTAAAAAAATCTTCTTTCCAATTTGTATAATTGCTTCATCCTTTATCTCAATGGAATTAATATTATTTATTTTATCATTATTAACTTTTATTCCTCCTTGTTCCACTAGTCTTTTTACTTCCTTTTTACTTTTTATAATTTCATTATCTACTAGAATTTCAGCTAAATTTATTTCCTCTGATGTCACTTCTATCACATCAATGTCTTCTGGTATTTCTCTTTTTTGAAAAACTATCTTAAATCTCGCTTCTCCTTTTTGAGCACCTTCTTCCCCATGATATAATCTTACTATTTCTTTTGCTAAAGACATCTTTATATCTCTTGGATTTACAGCTCCCTTTTCTAGTTTGATTTTTATATCACTAATTACATCTGGATGTATATCAGTAACTAGTTCAAAGTACTTAATTATTAATGAGTCTGGAATTCTCATAGCTTTTTCAAACATTATTTCTGGTGCTTCATCAATACCTATATAATTTCCTAAACTTTTGCTCATTTTCTCTTTTCCATCTATACCCTCTAATAGTGGCATAAATATTGTTGCTTGAGCTTCATTCCCATAATGTTTCTGTAGCATCCTACCCATTAGTACATTAAATCTTTGATCAGTTCCTCCTAATTCAATATCTGATTTTAATTCTAATGAATCATACCCTTGCATCAATGGATAAAAGAATTCATGTATTGATATTGGCATATTACTTTCATATCTCTTTTTAAAATCTTCTCTTTCAAGCATTCTTGCAACTGTAGTTGTTGCGGCAAGATTAATTACATCTTGAAAGTTTAACTTTGATAACCACTCACTATTAAATCTCACTTCTGTTTTATCTTTATCTAATATCTTAAATATTTGTTCTTCATAAGTTTTGGCATTCTCTAGAACCTCCTCTCTTGTAAGTGCCTTTCTGGTTTTTGACTTTCCTGTAGGGTCTCCAATCATGCCAGTAAAATCACCTATAACTATGACTGCCTTATGTCCTAAGTCTTGAATTTGCTTTATTTTTCTAAGAACTACAGTGTGCCCTAAGTGTATATCTGGAGCGCTTGGGTCAAGCCCTAACTTTACAATAATTCGCCGATTCTCTTTATTTGCTTTTAGTAGCTTACTTTTAAGCTCCTCTAATCCTATTATCTCATCTGCCCCTTTCTCAATAATTTTTAATTGTTCTTCTAAATCGTTCATTATTATACCTCCTCAAAATAAAAAAGCTCTCATCCTTTATTAAAAAGGACGAGAGCATTACTCACGTGTTACCACCTAAATTCATTACTATTTCACAATAGTAACCTCTTCAAGTACGCCAATTATAAATTGGTTATACTCTAGCACTATAACGGGTGCAAAATCCGGAAACTGCCTACTAGATTACTAGAGTTTTTAAAACTCTCTATCTTTCAGAGTACTGCTCAGAGATGTATTCACATTAACTTATCTTGCCCCTCTCACCTACCGGGAACTCTCTTTAAGACTCTGCTTATGCTACTCTTTCTCCTCAACGCTTTCATTTATGAATTTATATCATTTTATATCAAATTAATCTGCTTGTAAATACATTGTTTAACTTTCTTATTTAAGCTCAGGAACTACATTAGGTGGTATTTTTCCTTGTACCCCTTTAACTAGGTTCCTAACTGCCACTTTAAACATATCTCTTCTAGTTTCTTCAACTGCAGAACCAATATGCGGAAGAGTTATCACGTTATTCATCTTTAGTAATGGATTATCCTTTTCTACTGGTTCAATTTTAAAAACATCTAATCCAGCCCCTAATATTTTTTTATTTTCTAGAGCTTCTATTAATGCTTTCTCATTTACAGTTTGCCCTCTTGAGGCATTTATAAATATAGCTGATTTTTTCATTAAACAAAATTCTCTATAACTTATAAGTTCCTTAGTCTCTTTAGTAAGAGGTGTCATAAGTACTATAAAATCAGAAGTTTTTAATAACTCATCAAATTCACAATATCTTACACCTAAGTTTTTTTCAGCTTCTAACTTTCTATTTCTATTATAGTAGACAACATCCATATCAAAGCCTAGCTTCCCTCTTTTTGCAACAGCTTCTCCTATTCTACCCATTCCAATTATCCCTAAGGTTCTGTGATGTACATTTACTCCAAATAAGTCATCATCCTCTTGAGGTTTCCACTCCCCATTTTTTACATACCTATCTAACTCAGGAATTCTTCGTGCTGAAGAAATAATAAGTCCAAATATTAAGTCTGCTACTGTATCATCTAATACATTTGGAGTATGCGTTCCTATAACTCCTCTTTTTTTCATTGCTTCTAAATCAAAATTATTATAACCAACTGAAATATTGCTAACTATTTTTAATTTAGGTGCACGATTTAATAATTCCTCATCAATCTTTGTTCCAACAGTTAATAACCCTTCTTTATCAGAAAGTCTATCTAATAATTCTTCTCTAGTTATCTCTAAATCCGAATCCCAAGTCTCTAAATCACAGTATTTTTCTAGATATTCTTTATTTTCATCTAGTATTTTTCTTGCTATAAAAACTTTTGGCTTATCCATCTTCATCCTCCTAGTTATATATGATTTATTATAAGCTGATTGAGATACTTTGTTAATTAATTTCCTCTACAGCTTTATTTTTATTATCCGCAAATTCTAATCCAAACATAGAAATAGTTCCTATTATCGCTACAGATGCAATTACTAGCCAAGAGCTCATAATACTATGATTCTCCATGAAGTTTCCCATTATCATTGGTCCAAAAGCAAAACCTGCACCAGATATAATTGGAAGTATTGAGCTTATCCTTCCTCTATGTGAAGCTGGTGTATGATTGGCCACAAATGCTCCATTATTTATAGCTATAAGTATTTCTCCAATTGTCATTAAAAATACTCCAAAGAAGAATAATGGCAATGCTTTTATAAATCCAAACAATCCAAAGGATAGTGCATATAATGCTCCACCTATCGCCATAGTTTTAATAGGATTTAGTTTTTGTGTAATAGATGTTAATAATGGAGTAAATGCTATAACTACAACTCCATTTAGGCCACCCATTAGCCCATAAATTCTAGCTCCATCTTGTCCTAAAATGGTTCCCATTTGTATAGGAAGTGCAAAACCCCATTGAGAATATGCAAAAGAATAAGCTAGCATTATTAAAGAGAATATAAGTAATATAGGTCTTTGTAATAGCACCTTAATTGCTGATCCTTCTACATGACTTTCTAGATTCTGCTCTTCTTGAGCATTAACCTCTCCTTTTTTAATCATTGTCTCTTTTATAAATATTACAAAAAGGCATAAAGAAATTAATGTTGTTACTGCATCCCCAATGAAAACAAGAGTTAAGAATTTTTTATATAACATACCACCTATAATAGGCCCTATTGCAAATCCTAGATTAAAACCCATATATAATAGTGAATATGCTGCCTGTCTGTTTTCTGGTGTTGTAAGATCAGCATTTAATGCATCATAGGCTGGTTGAGATATTGCATAAAAGCACGATGCTAATATAATAATATAAGTCATAAAAATTGAAGGTTTCATAAACCCACAGGAAATATATGCTGCTGAACCTAATAATTGAAATAATATAATAACCCTTCTACGGCCAATTGTATCTGCAAGTTTTCCTCCAAGCATTAAACATGGTACCTGACATACTGCAAGTAATGTAGCAAATCCTCCAGCTTGCCCACTAGACATACCTATCTTTTGTGTTAATATTAATGCCAACAATGGAAAAACAAAAGAACCCATGCTGTTAACCATTCTCCCAATGAATAAAATATACATCTCTTTGGGCAGTCCCCTATATTGTTTAAACATCTTTTCTAAAAATTCCATTTTATCCCCCATCTATCCTTAATAACAAGAATATAAAATATTTATCATACATAAACACTTAAATTATACAGTTATTTACCATGTATTTCAAATTCATGTAAATTATAATATAATTAATTAAATTTTATTATGTTGAAACTTTTTACACACTCAGTATCTCTAATATGTGTAACATCGATGTTTAAATATATTTTTGATTTAAAGGAGTACTATGGAAAACTTTATTGAGCTTAACGTTAAAGAAACTAATAAAAATGCTCTTGAGCTAAAACTTATAAAAAAAGCAGTTAAGGGCGATTCTTCTGCATTTATTGAAGCTATGAAAGTTTACAAAGGCTATCTTTATAGAACTGCCTATGCTTATGTTAAGAGTGAAGAAAGTGCTTTAGAGGTTTTGCATGAATGTACTTATAATGCATTTCTTAACATAAAAACTCTAAGAAACCCACAATACTTTAAAACGTGGATTACTAGAATATTGATTAATGCCGCTATTAAGTACTTAAGAAGAAATGAAAATATTTCATATATTGATGACACTATGGTACTTAAAGAACCAACATCAAATATTTCCATAGAGGAAAAACTTGATTTGTATGATGCCATTGATTTGCTTAGAGAAAATTATAAAACTGTTATAATCCTTAAGTACTTCAATGACTTATCCATAGAGGAGATTTCTTCTATTATGGATATTCCTCAGAATACAGTTAAGACTTATCTAAGAAGATCAAAAGATAATTTAAGCAAAATATTGATGGAGGGATATTTAGATGATTAATGAAAATTTTAATAATATACACATACCTGATAGTATAGATTCAACTATAGAAAATGCTGTTATTAAAGCAGTTAATGATAAAAAATTTAAAAAACCTAAAAGATTAAAAATTGCTTCCATTGCTGTTTCAGCAAGCTTTGCTGTATTATTTACTCTTGGATATAGCGATCCAGCTTTTGCTGCTAAACTTCCCATAATTGGTAGTGTTTTTGAATCTATCGAAAAAAATATAGTTTTTCCTGGAAACTATTCTGAATATTCTACATCTGTAAATAAATCAGCTGTTTCTAATGGAATTAAAATAACTATGTCAGAAATTCTTTGTGATGGCCAATCTCTATATGTAACTTATAAAGTAGAAAGTTCAACCAAGTTTAAATTAGGCGACGAATCACTGACAATGGATCAACTAATGACTTCTGACGCATATACAAAAGTTAGCTTTTCAAATAAGGAACCAGATCCCAATAGTGTTGCAGGACTTGAAGGGAAATTCCTAGACGAGTTCACCTTTATAGGAGTGGAAAAATACAACCTAGACTCATTAAACACATCCATCCCAGATAGTTTTGATTTTCAGGTAAAACTATCTAGTGTAGGAACTAAAGATTTAGAGAAAGATCAATTTATAAGGGGTACATGGGCATTTAAAATTCCTGTTAAGGTGGATAAATCTCTTATAAAGAATATTCCTATTTCTGATGCTGAAGCTAATGGCCAAAAGATTAAGTCTATTTCTATTACTCCTTTTCAGATAATGCTTAAAACTTATAACTCACAAGGTAATTATGAAAAAATTTATGACAAGAGAATATATGATGATAAAGGAAATGAATTGAAACATGATCTTAGTCGCATTGAGAATGGTATAGAAACATCTTTATTTGCTGCTCCAAGTAAAGACACTAAGAGTATTAGAATTATAATTTATAACGGACCGCTTAAAGCAGCTAACTCTCGAGATCCTAAAGATTTAAAGGATATAATATTATTAGATAAAACTGTTCCTCTAAACTAAACATTAATAAAGCCAGGCTTATTTGCCTGGCCTTTATTTATATACATCAGAGGAAAGACTTTCTAGCAGTTCTCCATCTATAACTTCATAATAGGTGTTTTTCTTTTTTATTACACCCTTATTACATAGAATATTTAGGGTTCTGAGCAAATGTCTATAACTTGTTCCTAAAAGTTCTGCTATTTCTGTAAGGTTTTCTTGAAATTTAAGTATCTCTTCTCCATTTATATTGGCCTCTTCTTTAGTCTCTAATATATATCTTGCAAGTCTATTTTCTAGCGGGTAAAGTAAATTAACTGAACTCTTTTTAGAGGAAACATGTAATTTTTCACTTAAGGATTCACAGGCAAATCTTAAAAATTTCACATCATTTACTAAATCCTCTTTTGCCTTGTTAAGTGGAATCCTTATGCAATAAGTGTCTGATATAATCTGTACATTTGTGGATGCCCCTATAGCGTGAAATAATTCTAAATCACCAAGCACTGCAAAATCTTCACAGAAGCTAAGTAGCAAAGACTTTCCGTTACTTAGCGTTGTAAATACTTTTGCTTTTCCTGATATAAATAGATATATACTTGTGAACTCCTCTCCTTCTCTACAAATATATTCCCCCTTTGTAAAGAGTATAAGTTCCATATATCTTCTCATATCTTTAGAAAATATTTTATTAATTTTATATTTATGTATTAATTTATCTAGTTTCTTGTGGTCTTCTATTTTTATCATAGTCTACTTCCTTAATGAAAATATTCTTTCTTTTAATATGACATATGTCCTACTTATTTTCAATAATACCATGATAAATTAATGTTATAAATTAAGGAGGAACAATATGAATAATTTATACGCTACATTATTTGGTATCCTAGCATCTATCATGATTCTTTTTAATGGAACCTTAGGGAATCTAACTGGAAACTATACTGCTAGTGTAATTATACACTTAGTTGGACTTATCTCTATTTGCATTATTCTTTTGGTTAAAAGAGCAAAGTTTAAGCTTCAAAAAGGCACTCCTCTATATCTATATTGCGCTGGAGTTATTGGAGTTTTTACAGTACTTTTTAATAACGTAAGTGTTTTAAATCTTGGTGTTGCTTTAACTTTAGCTTTAGGACTATTAGGACAATCTTTAACTTCAATAATATTTGACCACTTTGGTTTTATGGGTACCAATGTAGTAAAGTTTGAAAAGAAAAAAATTATTGGATTTATAATTATTGCTTTAGGAATATTTATAATGACAGTTTATTAATGGAGGTATTTTATGTTATATATAATTCTTTCAGTTTTGGCTGGAGTTTCTATAGTTCTCTCAAGAGTCATAAACTCTAATTTATCTAAAAAAATCGGTCTTTTTCAAGGAACTTTTTTTAACTACTTAACTGGATTAAGCTTTTCAGCAATTATACTAGTTATTAGTAAAGATGGTTTTAATACAAATGCTATTTTTTCAGGAAATATTCCCTTCCAAGCCTATCTTGGAGGCTTTCTAGGAGTGTTATTTGTTGCCTTTTCAAGCTATATAACACCTAAAATGTCTGCTTTTTATTTAACTTTATTTACATTTGTAGGGCAATTACTTGGAGGAATAATCATTGATTACTTCTCATTAAATATATTATCTACAGGAAAATTTGTAGGTGGTATCTTAGTTCTTATAGGACTTGCTTATAACTTATTTGTAGACAAGAGGTCAGAAACTGATGGGAATGTTAGTACAAGCTCCGTAGAATAATATTCAGGTATTATTGTGAATTCCACTTCATACAAAAGTGTTTGCATTAAGTGTTGATGGTACATCCCTTATAAACTTATACAAGCTAATAACATTTTTTACTGATTAATCTGAGTAATCTATGTCAACAATTTAAATAGATGATCTTAGGAGATGATTTATTTGAATCACTTAGCCACCTATTTTAGAAGAATGTCTTTAAAACCTGATGATGTTTTTAATAAAGCTCAGATTGATGAAATTACGAAAAGTATTAAGCCGAACTATCCCCATGAATGTCCTAGATGCAATAGTAATTGTATAAATAGAAATGGCAAGACAAAACTTAAAAAGCAGCGATATATTTGTAAAGCCTGCGGAAAGAGTTTTTCAGAAACAACGGGTTCTCCATTTATGTATAGCAAGAAACCTCTAGAAACTTGGATAAAATATATATTTTGTATTAAAGAAAACCTCCCTCTTAGAGACACTTCAAAATTACTTGAAATTAGTTTAAGCACAAGCTTTTATTGGAGACATAAAATTTTAAGTGTAGTTGGCGAGGATTTAAAAATTCCCTTTCTCTCAAATGTTATAGAGCTACACGAACTAAAATTAAAAGAAAATTTCAAAGGAAATCATTCAAAAAAACTACTACCTCCACTTAATGAAAGAGATTCCATTCTAATATTGAGTTCTACGGATTCATTTAATAATTCACTATTTAAGCCATCATGTAAAAATGTAGTTACAAGAGAAATTTTAGATGATATTCTTGTTCCCATTATTAAGAACGGGAAATTTCTTGGAGCACCAAGAAATCCTTTGTACATTAAGTTTGCAAGAGATAATAAGCTTGAACTTTCAATGTATGGACGTCTATCATATCTGGGAGACGGAGTAAATTTAGGTGCTGCTAGAAAACAATCTATAGCTTTCAAGCGTTTCTTATATGTTTATTCTGGCGTAGCTAGCAAGTATTTAAGTTACTATATTAATTTGTTTATTTTGAAATCTACAAATGCTGAAAACTTAGTAAAAGAAATATTTAATAAGCTTTTACTTGGTGTAAGGCAGCTGAAAATTAATTACTTTGATAAAATTCAGTTTAGTGGCGCTTTGAAGGCTTCTTAAAAATGTTGGTGATGATTTTAAATCCAAATTTATCAACACTTAACGCGAACAGAATTGTATAGAGCAAAACTAGAGAATATAGTTGCATAAATAAAGAACCTCTGAAATTAAAACTAATTATCAGAGATTCTAAACTTAATTATCTATTATCTATTTTTTCTGGGTACATATCATGTTGAAATAGACGATTCTTAGCCATTTCTTCAAACATTGTGCCTTTTTTGCCATAATTACAATATGGATCTATACTAATTCCACCTCTTGGTGTGAATTTGCCCCAAACTTCGATGTACTTTGGATCCATTATCTTAATTAAATCTTTCATTATTACATTTACGCAATCTTCATGGAAATCACCATGATTTCTGAAGCTAAATAAATATAATTTTAAAGATTTACTCTCCACCATTTTTTGACCAGGTATATAACTTATATATATTGTTGCAAAATCTGGTTGACCAGTCATAGGACAAAGACTTGTGAACTCTGGGCAATTAAACTTTACAAAATAATCATTATCTGGATGTTTGTTATCAAATACCTCTAAAATACTTGGATCATATTGTGTTTTATATTTTGTTCCTTGATTTCCAAGTAAACTAATTCCTTCTAGTTCTTCTTTACTTCTGCCTTCAAATTGCTTTTCCATAAGTCAATCCTCCTATTTATTTTTTGAATTTAAATAATCCTCTAAGCCTCTTTTTCTAAGCTTACAAGATGGACATTCTCCGCAACCATCTCCAATTATTCCATTGTAGCAAGTTAATGTTTTTTCTCTTATATATTCTAATGCTCCCATTTCATCTGCCATCTTCCAAGTTTCTTCTTTATTAATCCACATGATTGGAGTGTGAATTACAAATTGATAGTCCATTGCAAGGTTTAAGGTTACATTTAATGATTTAATGAAGATGTCTCTGCAATCAGGATATCCACTAAAATCTGTTTCACATACTCCTGTAATTAAATGGCGTGCACCCTTTTGCTTTGCGAAAACTGCTGCGAAGGTTAAAAATAACATGTTTCTTCCATCCACAAAAGTAGTAGGAAGTTCACCTTCTTCACCTGCTTTTATTTCTATATCACTTCTAGTTAAAGCATTTGGAGCTAGCTGTCCTAATAGCTTCATATCTAGAATATGATGTTCTACCTCTAATTCCTTTGCTATTTTTTTTGCACATTCAAGCTCTAAAGAATGCTTTTGATTATAATCAAAAGAAACTGCAATTACCTCTTTAAACTGCTTCTTTGCCCAAAATAAACAAGTTGTGGAATCTTGTCCACCGCTAAAAACTACTACTGCTTTCTCATTTCTCATCTTCTCTTATCTCCTTTACTAAAGTAATAATAAAAATTCTTGTCTTAAACTATCTTTCTTATCAAATTCTCCTCTAAATACTGTTGTTTTAGTGACTGAACCAGGCTTTTTAACTCCTCTTGAAGTCATACAACTATGTTCACCTTCTACAATTACTGCAATATCCTTTGAATCTGTGGCCATTTCAATAACATCCGCAATATCCATGGCTATTCTCTCTTGAAGCTGAAGTCTTTTCCCAACCATCTCAGCAATTCTTGCAATTTTACTAAGCCCAATTACCTTTTCGTTTGGTATATATCCTACTGACACCTTCATATTGTACATAAGTGCAATGTGATGCTCACAGTAGCTAAATATAGGAATATCTTTTACAATAACCATGTTTTTATGCTTCTCAAGAGCAAAATCCTCTTCCTCAAATGTAACTCCGAACTTTTCAGCTATCTCTTCGTTGGAATAAAGCATACCCTCGAAAACTTCTTCAAACATTTTTGCCACTCTCTTTGGAGTATCCTTTAATCCTTCTCTGTCAGGATTATCTCCTAGGGCAATAAGAATTTCTCTTATATTTCTCTCAATAGACTTCTTATCTATTTCCTTCTTCATATTCTAAACCCCCCTAGTTTCTGGTGACCATATTATCTTATGTAATTGAATTTGTAATCTTATGTTATTCATCTTATTCACTTTCATGAACTCGACTATTTCTACCGGCTTAATTTTTGTAGTTATTGGACTAAAATAAACTACACACTTTTCACTTAATTTATATTTCTCTATTACTTCCTTAGCTTTTTGTAGATCTTCCATTGATTCTATAACAAACTTACACACGTCCACAGCTCTAAGATTTTCATAATTCTTAGTGTCCGTCTTTTGTTCCATGTTACTACTTGGCAATTTATAGTCTAATATAAAAATTACATTATCTATTTTTTCGTATTTGTAAACTGGCATTGAGCCATTTGTCTCTATGTGAATTAACAATTCTTTATCCTTTGATAAAAAATCTATAAGTTCTTCTATGCCTTCTTGAATTAAAGGTTCTCCCCCTGTTAAGGTTACATTTTTAGTTCCATTGTCTTTTATGTATTTGTATATATCCTCTTTTGTTAGAGGTTCTCCTTTTACTGACTTAGGAATGGAATAAGCTGTATCACACCATGAACAAGCTAGGTTACATCCTCCAAATCTTATAAATGTTGCAAGTTCTCCAGCAGCTGGCCCTTCTCCATCAATTGATAAGAACTTTTCAATTACGTTATATAACATCTACTCATCCTCCCTATAGATACAGCTATTAGTAGGCGTTTCAAAAAGCTCAACTTCGTAAATATCTATTCCTTTTTCCTTTATCTTATTAAAAATATCTCTAGACATTTCTTCAGCTGTAGGTCTATAAGGAACTAAAACATATTCAAAATTTTGTGGGGTTCCTTCTAAACGCTTGATTAAATCCCTACCAACTTCATCATCTTCTATGATTAACTTGTGATCAAATAAGTCATGAATCTCCTTAAGTGCTACCTTTATATAATTGAAATCTTCCACCATTGCACGGTTTGTTCCAGTTTCCTTTAATTTATTTCCTTTAACTTTTATGACTAATCTATATCTATGTCCATGTATATTGGCACACTTGCCATTGTATCCTCCCAAATAATGCGATGAATCAAATCCAATTTCACTTTTTAAAATAAACATAAAGTCCTCCAAATTTTAATTTTTACAAATAAAAAAGGGCGCAAGAGCGCCCAAATAATATGCACAAAAAAAGAGAAAACACCTACTTCATACAAGCGTATGAGGAGAGCTTTCCCAGTTTAAACACGTCAAAAATAACTATTTTGTTCATATAAATAGTAATCGCCTAGTTTTATTTTACGACAGGAAGCTTACGAACTGTCCTATTAAGTTTTAAATTAGTTATACCAGAAAATCCATAATTAATCAACGGTATAAATTAACATATAAAGAAATATTGGAGCCAATAAATTATGACTCCAACAATTAAATATTAAAATTAAATATTAAACTTATCTATAGCTTCTTCTAATTTCTTAGCTAAAGAGCTTAAGCTATTTGTATTTGCTTCAATTTCTTCCATAGCACTTAGTTGTTCTTCAGTTGATGCTGCAACTTCTTGAGTTGATGCTGCTGATTCTTCTGATGCCGCAGCTATATTCGTAATTACATTTACAATTTCATCTTTTCTGCTATCCATTATGTTGCTATATCTATCAATTTCATTCATTTTAGAAGTTAATTCTTGTATTAAACTAGAAATCTTTTTAAATAATTCTCCAGTCTCCTTAACTGCTTCATTTTGTTCACTTACAACTTTTTCTGCAGATCTCATCATATCCACTGCAGTCTTGGCTTGTCTCTGAACTTCATAAATTAATGCACTTATCTCATTAGCTGATTCTGAAGATTGTTCTGATAATGTTCTAACTTCTTCTGCTACTACTGCAAAGCCTTTTCCAGCTTCTCCAGCTCTTGCAGCTTCTATTGCTGCATTTAACGCTAAAAGATTTGTTTGTTCGGCTATTTGTCCTATTGCCTCAATAATTGCTCCTATTTTATTAGCACTATCATTTACATCATCAATAGTTAAGCTAACTTCCTTGGTAGCCTTATTGTTTTCCTTTGTTTTTTCAATTAATACATCTACTGTTTGTAAGCCTTTGTCACTTGTTGTTTGGGCATTTACAGAAATATTTTTCATTTCAGTTGTTGCAGTACCTACAAGTTCTATATTTTCAGCTAATTCATTTACTTTAGCTGCTCCACTTTCAGTTTGTCTTGCTTGATCTTCTGCTGTCTTAGATATTTCTTCAACTGCATTTGCAACTTCATCAGTAGCTGTAGCTACTTGAGCTGTTGTTTTTGATAATGCATCTGATGAACTAACTATAACATCATTAGAATCCTTAATTTCTTTAATTAGTCCGCTAATGCTATCAACCATTTCATTAAAGCCTTTAGCTATTTGTCCAAATTCATCATTTCTTTCTAATATCTTTCCGTCTATAGGTGCATCCTTTAAGTTACCACCTGCAGCTAAACTAATCTTTTTCTTAATGTTAACTAGTGGGTTTGTTATATATTGAGCTAATTTATATGATACATAAATTGCTAGTAATAATATGAAAAATACGATTGAAACTATTGTCCAAATTAATGAAGTAACTCCTTTATTAGCTGCAGCAGAATCCATTTCTACTACAAGCCCCCAGTTTGCTATATCAATTGGAATATATGATGCTAATAATTTAGTTCCATTATTATCATACTCAACAGTACCTTGTTGTTTTTTAATAACATTTTGAACTGGTAATAACTTAGAATAATCAGACATCTTTTCAACTAAAGTCTTATCTTTATGAGCTATTACCTTTCCGGTTTTATCTACTATATATGCCTGACCATCATGTCCTTTCATTGCATCTGTAACAATATCACTAAATTTATCAAGGCTCATATTTGCATTTAATACACCAATAACTTTATTATCTTTTTTAATTGGTGCATAACAAACAACTATTGGCTTATTAGTTGACTTTGAAACTAGTACATCTGAAAATCCTGCCTGTCCATTCATTCCAGCTTTAAAATAATCTCTATCGGATCTGTCTCCTAATTTATCTTTGCCTAAGGAATTATAAACCTGCATTCCATTAGGTCCTACTATTCCTACATCTGAAAGTATTGAATTTTCTTTAAGCATTTCTTTAACATAGGCATCAGCTTTATCAAAATCCATAGATTGTACACTCTCTGAATTAGCAACAATATTTACTACTCCTTGTATCTTTTCCAATACAGCATTACTCTGCCCAGTTATTAAATCTGTGTTCATTAGCTGAGTGTCCGAAACATTGCTTTTAACTTCCATAACATTTTTCACACCTAAATACCCATTAGATGCTATAAGAGGTATTAATGCTAATGCAATTATTAATAGAGTAATTTTGAGTCTAAAACTTTGTTCTTTTACATTTACATTTACGTTGATTTTTGACTTCTTTCCTTCCATAAATCCTACCCCCACATAAATATTGTTAAACTTTTGTCTAATGTTTTTTTCGACAAAAATTACACTTTCTTTACATATTCCTACAAATATATGTAAGTAATATTATTTTCCTTATTAAATTATCAATTTGAAAATTACGCCCTTTACCAAATATATTTTTTTGATTTCAGCAGTTAAACCTAGAATTCTTATAGGTTTACGGTTATTTTTACACCCCTTTTATATAGCATTTTATAAATATTTTATTATTAGTTTAGAATTATTTAATAATTACTTTAATTCTGATTTATACTTGTCCTTTACAATAACACTATAGTTTTAAAACAGAAAATTTTTGGAGGTATTTATTATATGAAAAAGAAATTAATTACTTGGATTATCGTTGTAGTTGTTGTTGGTGGAATAATAACTGTTGGTACCTTAGGAAGAAAAAATAAAAATAATTTAGTAAGTGTAAAAACTGCTACAGTCTCTCAAGGAGATATTAAAGCTTATCTTTCAACTACAGCTACTATAAAATCAAAGAATAGTAAAGATTATTTCCCTATTCAAGGACAAGTTAAAAAAGTAAATGTAAAAGTAGGGGACTCTGTTACAAAAGGCCAAGTTTTAGCTGAGTTTGATGTGGCTGACCCAAATACAGCAGTTAAACAAGCACAATTAGCTTATGATAATGCTGTACTTACTAAACAAAATCAACTAAATAGCAATGATGCTGCTAAGAACAGTGTTGCAGATGTTGATAACCAGATTTCAGATATTGACAAACAAATAAATGCATTAAAAAACAATCCTTCGCAAGCAGCTCAAGTTACTCAATTGGAAAATCAAAAAGCAACACTAATGAATAAAAAGGATTCATTAAAGGTTCCATTTTCAGATGAACAATTAAAACAATCAGATAATAATATAGCTCTTCAAAAAATATCTTTAGATACTGCGAAGGACAATCTTTCAAAAAGCAAGAGTACAATTGTTGCTGACTTTGATGGAATAGTAACTGCTGTTAATTTAACAGAAGGTGCAACATCCTCTATGGCTACTCAACCAGCTATTACAATTCAGGATGTTAATAACTTGAAAGCTGTTATGTCTGTTGGTAAATATGATGCTTCAAAAATTAAAATAGGACAAGACGCTGTAATTAAGAATGGTCAATCAGAGTTAAAAGGAAAGGTATCTTTCATAGCTCCTACTGCTGCAAAAACTGCTTCTCCTACTGGAGCTGATACTACTCTAAATGTTGAAATTGACATTACTGATAAGCCTGATGGACTAAAAATTGACTTTGATACTGATGTTGATGTGTTATTAGGTGAAGTAAACAATGTTATTAAAGTACCTGCTGAAAGTATTGTTACTGATAAAACTGGTAAAACTTTTATATACACAGTAGAGAAAAATAAAGTTGCAGAAAAAGATGTAACCCTTGGTCTCCAATCAGATATGGAAGCTCAAATAGTTAATGGTGTACAAGATGGTGACAAGGTTATATTAAATCCAAGTGGAGATATAAAAACAGGTGAACTAGTTAAAGATTCTACAGGAGATGGTAAATAATGATTGAAATCAAAGATGTGGTTAAAAGCTATGTTAATGGTGAAATTAACTTCAAAGCGTTAAAAGGTATAAATCTTAAAATTGAAAAAGGCGAATTCACCTCCATAATGGGTCCTTCTGGTTCAGGAAAATCAACTATGATGAATATATTAGGATGTTTAGATAGATTAGACGAAGGTTCTTATACTCTCAATGGTAAAAATGTTTCTAATTTAACTGATAATGAACTAGCCTTTATTAGAAATAAGGAGATCGGGTTCGTATTTCAGGCATTTAATCTACTTCCAAGAATGACTATTCTAGAGAATGTTGAATTGCCTATGGCATATGCTGGAGTGCCACTAAAAGAAAGAAGAGAAAAAGCACTAACTGCACTAGATAAGGTTGGATTACTTGATAGAATAAAACACAAACCTAATGAGATTTCTGGAGGACAAAAGCAAAGAGTTGCAATAGCTCGTGCTATTGTTAATACCCCTGCCGTTATTATGGCTGATGAACCTACTGGTAACCTAGATACTAAGTCTTCAGTAGAAATAATGAAGATTTTTCAAGACCTAAATAATGAAGGTGCCACAATAATAATGGTTACTCATGAACCTGACATAGCAAACCATACTAAAAGAGTAGTTAGGTTTAGAGATGGAGAAATAGTTGATGATTATGAAGTAAAGGATAGAATTATTCTATAGGGGGTGCACGTATGAACATATTAGCTAATTTAGTAGAAAACTTTAAAATGGCCTTAGATAGCATTATTTCAAATAAAATGCGCTCCTTTCTTACAATGCTTGGAATAATTATAGGTATAAGTTCTGTTATAACCATTGTTTCACTTGGACAAGGTGGTCAAAACTCTATAACAGGCGAATTTGAGAAATTCGGTTCCTCAACAGTAAATATATCTATAGATTCTTCTAAAGCAGAACAAAGTGACCGTATTACTTATGAAGATATAAAGCAAGTTAAAAACAAAGTAGATACAGTAAAATATGTTGCTCCTTTTGTTTCAAAATCTGGTGTTGCAATTTCTGACACTGAAAATAAAAAAGCAAATATTACTGGAACAAATACTGACGGATTAACTATTCAAAACTTAGAGTTTTTATATGGAAGAGCGTTTAATGAAAGAGAATATTCAGAAGGAAAGAATGTTGTAATAATAGATGAAATAGCTGCTAAAACTTTATTTGGTTATAGTGATGCTACTGGAAAGACAATTAAAATTGGTTCTTCACAATCACCTATAAAAGCGACCATAATAGGGATAACTTCTTCCCCTATGGCTTCTTTTGGTGGTATGAGTAATCAAAGACCAGCAATGCTTTATGTTCCTGCTACTTTACTTCAAAATATGTATTCTAATGAATTTTCAATAGATAGAATTAGCGTTATGGCAACTGATAAAAACTCAACTGAAGATGCTGGAATAGGTGCGAAAAATATACTAGAAAGCAGACACAATAATAGAGGCAAGGATATGTATATAGCAGAGAATGCTATTAGCCAAATAGATCAAATTAATAATGTACTTGGAATTTTCACAGCATTTATAGGCGCTGTTGCTGCTATATCTCTTATAGTAGGTGGAATAGGTGTTATGAACATAATGTTAGTTTCAGTAACTGAAAGAACAAGAGAAATAGGTATAAGAAAAGCTATAGGTGCTACAACAGGCGCAATACTTCTTCAATTTTTAACAGAGTCTGTAATAATATCCATGCTAGGAGGAATAATTGGTATGCTTGTAGGTATCCTAGGTGCTTTCGGAATTGGAAAATTTGCTAACATAACTCCTTCCCTATCTCCTATTGTTATAATTAGTGCAATTTTATTCTCCTCTGCAGTTGGTATTTTCTTTGGAATTTATCCAGCTAGAAAAGCAGCTAACTTAGATCCAATAGATGCATTAAGATATGAATAATTCAATATCTTTAAATGAATATATTCTTATGCTAATATAAATATAATATTTACCTAAAACTTAATGAGCAAGTCTATCTAGTCTTGCTCATTTTTCTAAGCAATTTGAATGGAGGAATCTTACAATGTCTATTAAGTCACGATTAAAGTTTAGCTATATAGCTATGCTTCTTATACCCTTTATTCTCATAATATTTATTAGTAATATTTTTGTGTCTTATACTACTGAAAGTTCGAAATATAACTTAAGTGGTAATACTGCAATAAACAGCGCAGCTATATTTGGTAAGATTATTTCATCAAATACTAAGCTTTTAAAAAAGGTAAATAATCAACTTCTTGATAATCCTGATAAATTCTTAGATAAAGACTACCTTCTTCAACTAGAAAGAAGCGTTGATTTTAATTATTCAGGAATAATAGTAAGAAAAAATGATGAAATAGTATATTCTTCGGACTATATAAAAGATATTATAAATAGCCCATCATTACCTCCATTTAAATCAGATGTAATTAACAAAAGTAATAAAGACATACACATTTTGAGTCAGCAAGATTTTTATTTTAAAGATGGCAGTCAAGGTAGTTTATTTTATGTTGTGAACATGGACGATTTTAAAGATATGATTGCAAGAAATGCTATTATTGTAGTACTTTCAGCTCTAATTATTCTAATTCTTACTAATGGAATATTAACCTACTTTACATCTAAAAGTATACTTATTCCTTTAAAGGAACTAGAGAATGCAGCAAATAAAATAAAACAAGGTGACTTAGATTATAAGATAAATATCTCCACTAAGGATGAAATAGGAGAAGTAGGGAATTCCTTTGAAGAAATGCGCATGCAGCTTAAGGAATCACTCGAATTACAGAACCAATACGAGGAAAATAGAAAAGAGCTAATCTCAAGTATATCTCATGATTTAAAAACTCCTATTACATCCATAAAGGGGTACATTGAAGGAATACGAGATGGCATTGCAGATACGCCTGAGAAAATGAATAAGTATATTACAACTATATATACTAAAGCAACTTATATGGATAGCTTAATCAATGATTTATTTCTATTCTCTAAGCTTGATTTAGGAAGAGAAGCTTTTAACTTTCAAATGGTTGATATAAGAAATTATATAAATGATTGTGTTGAAGAAATTAATTTCGATCTAGACCATTCATTAATTAATTTAACTTCCAAGGTTCCTACAACTCCAATCTTAGTAAATATTGATGTTTATCAAGTTAAGAGAACAATTATGAATATAGTTGGCAACTCAATAAAATATAAATCTAATGATAAATTATTAATAGATATAATTGTAACGGAAAACTCTGATTATGCTGTTATTGAAATAAGAGATAACGGCAAAGGAATCGATGCCGAAGCCTTACCTTATATTTTTGACAGATTCTATAGAGCAGATTCCTCTAGAGAAACATCTATTGGAGGAAGTGGACTCGGCCTCGCTATAGCAAAAAAAATAATTGAAGAACATGAAGGTTCTATATGGGCTGAAAGCACCCTTGATAAAGGTACTTCTATCTTCTTTTCCTTAAAAAAGTATGGACAATAAACTTATTAAATGGAGGTCACTATGAAAAAGATATTAATAATAGAGGATGATATAAGTATTGCTGAATTAGAAATGGACTATCTTGAGATAAATGGATTTCAGGTTGAAATAGAAAATAATGGAGCCAAGGGGCTTGTAAAAGCTGAAAATGAAGATTATGATTTAATAATTTTAGATTTAATGCTTCCCAATATAAGTGGTTTTGAAATATGCAAAAAAATTAGAGCTAAAAAAGAAGTTCCTATTATCATAGTATCTGCAAAAAAAGAAGATGTCGATAAAATGCGTGGTTTAGGCTTAGGAGCTGATGACTATATGACTAAGCCTTTTAGTCCTACTGAACTAATTGCAAGAGTAAAAGCTCATATTGCAAGATATGAAAGATTAATTGATAAAGATAAAGTGTCCAACAAAGATATAATTGAAATTAGAGGTATATCAATTGCAAAACCCTCTAGAAAGGTATATGTAAATGGAAAGGAAGTTGAATTTACATCTAAGGAATTCGATTTATTACTTCTTTTAATAAGCAACCCTGATAGAGTTTTTTCAAAAGAAGAACTATTTGAAAGAATATGGGGGCTAGATGCAATAGGGGGAATTGCTACAGTAACTGTGCACATAAGAAAAATCAGAGAGAAAATAGAATTCAACCCATCCGATCCAGAATATATAGAAACTATATGGGGTGTTGGTTATAGGTTTGGGAAATAATAAAAACTCTTTTAGTCTTTAGTTATATAGACTAAAAGAGTTTTTTATTATTCAGAAACGTCTCCCACAGATGCCTTCTTAATTAAGACAGAACTTACCCTTCTATTATCACATTCTGTCACTATAAAATCATATCCTTTTAAAGTTACCTTAAGATTAACCTCTGGATATGAATCTAGCTGAGAGAACACCCATCCACCGATAGTATCTATATTTTCTTCATGAATCTCTGTTCCTAATAAATCATTAATATCTTCAATCAATACTTTTCCATCAACTAGATAACTATCTTCTTCTATTTTTATTATCTCGTCACTTTCTTCATCAAATTCATCTTGAATTTCTCCAACAATTTCTTCAAGAATGTCCTCTATAGTTATTAGTCCTGCAGTCCCGCCATACTCATCTATAATAATTGCCATTTGCTCTTTTTCCTTTTGGAACATTTTGAATAACACGCTTATAGACATTGACTCAGGAACGAATTTTATTTCACGCACAATACTCTCTATATCTTCACTCTTTCCTTCTATTTTCTGCTTATATAAATCCTTTATATGTATGAAGCCTATAACATTATCCTTACTATCTCTACACGCAGGATATCTAGTTAATTGTTCTTCTAGACATGTTTGTATTATTTCTTCAAAGGAATCCTCTAAAAAAATACAAGCCATATCTGTACGGGGTATCATTATTTCCTTAACTGTTTTCTCTGAAAAATCAAATATATTATCTAGAAAGGTTAACTCTGTTTTATCTATTAGTCCATGCTTATAACTCTCTTCTACTAATATTTTTATTTCCTCATCTGTATGAGCTGCTTCATGTTCATGAACTTGTGAGATCCCAAATATTTTTAATACTAAAGTAGTGCTATGGTTAAATGCCCACATAATTGGATAGCTAATTTTATAGAACATAATTAGTGGAAATGCAGTATGCATTGCTATGCTTTCTGCACTAATAATAGCTAATGATTTAGGTGCAAGTTCTCCAAGAACTATATGAAAGCCTGTTATTATTGCAAATCCAAGTATGAATGAAATAGAGTGAACTGTAACTTCAGATAAGTTAAATAATTTAAATAAAGGTGCTAATATATCTGCAACTGCAGGCTCACCTACCCAACCTAACCCTAATGATGCTAAAGTTATTCCAAGCTGACACGCCGATAAATAAGAATTAAGATCGTTTACTACCTTTTGAGTATCTTTTGCTTTCTTATCCCCTTCTAAAACCAAGGTATCTATTCTTGATTTTCTTACCTTCACCATGGCAAATTCCGTTGCAACAAAAAAGCCATTCATAGCTACTAATAAAAGTACAACTATGATGTTAAATAAAATAATCATGTACTTTTCCCCTTCCATAGTGAGATTATATTAAAATAGATTATATCATATTAATTAACTTTCATAATTATATATTATCTCATAAATTTCAATATTATATTAATAGAGGATAAAGTTTTAGCTTTATCCTCTTAAATTGTTTTAATATTTATTTTTATCACAACTTTTTTTCACTACTCTATATGGTCTCATCATATCATGATCCTCATGCTCTAAAATATGACAGTGCCATGGATATACTCCTAAATAGCCTTCAAATCTTGCTATAATGGATGTGATTTCGCCTGGGTTAGCCCTAACTGTATCTTTCCATCCTCTCTCATTTGAATCTGGATATCTAGCTGGCCCTGTATATTTTATTTCTCCTGTTGCATTATAGTATGCTAAATCATAAGGGCGCCTCTCTAATATCTGAAATTTTACTAGATGCAAATGAATTGGATGAGTATCAACAGTGGTGTTTACAAATCTCCATATCTCTGTACTATTGAGTACAGGTGTTTCAGTAATTGGATCATTCCAGTTCTGTCCAGTCAAAAGAAGCAATAGCCTGCCATATTGATCTGTACTTTCGTCAAGTGTAAGGTTTCGTATCTTGCATGCACAATCAGGATCTAATCTCTCAACTTCAACTAATCTATCTGGCATAGTGTTATTTTTATAGTTTTTAACAATATTACCTACTCTAAATTCCATAACATTAGCTGTTGTATTGGGGTCTGGATTTTCTCCCATTGGAAATGGAGTAGGTGCACTATTAGCTAGTATAAATTCTAGTCCATCAAGACCAGTAAAGTCTATTAATAGATCTGCTCTCTCTGCTGGTGCTAAAATTAATTCCATTAAGTGAACTGGTCTTTCTAGTAAGCCTTGGTCTGTTCCTATCTGCATAACATGAGGTGCCTTACCATTAACTGGGTTAAAATTAAGGGTATAGAATCTTGAATTAGAACCATTTAATAATCTAATCCTGTACAATCTTGGCTCTACATCGCAGTATGGCCATACTTTCCCATTTGCTAATATTGTATCCCCAAAGAATTCTGGAACAATTGATGGATATACATCAGGAACTGGTGGAGTTGGTTCAGCTGGATAGTATAAACTTCCATCCTCATTAAAACTTCTATCTTGAATAACTATTGGAATTTCATAATCACCTTTTGGAAGGTTAAGAGATTGCTCCTCCTTATCACGTATCATATAAAATCCTGCAAGTCCTGCATAAACATTCAAACGTGTTATCCCTATTGCATGATCATGATACCATAAACAAGTCGCCTGCTGATTATTAGGATACAAATAAGTTTTTCTTTCAAAATCTGGTCCAACTTCTTTAAAGCCATTAGTAAACCAAGCCTCTGGGTATCCATCATTATCATGAGAGACTTTTGCTCCATGAAGATGAACAACTGTCCTAACGTGTGGATTAGGTGGCTCAGCACCGTGTATTGTTGTATCTACTGGCAATAAGTGTCTATTAACTGGAAGTTCGTTTGTCCACTTAACTAATATTGGATTATCCTTTCTCGCCTCAATAGTAGGCCCAGGATAGCTTCCATCATATCCCCATAATTCTGTAGGTGGTAAATCTCTATGAAGACTTTGCTTTATTACCTCCATAGGAACTTCATAATACTCTAACCTATCAACTGATCCTTTTGGTTTTAATACTCTAGGTCTTGGGAGTTCATCTACAAACTTTTCTAGTTGCATACTATTTCCTCCTCATTAGTTTAAGTCTAAAAATTTACATATTTTATCTTGATATAATATATGTTCTCATCCCCTAAATGTTTATTTTTAGTATAATTAGAATAAGAATAATTTTTATGGAGGATTTCACTATGTTAAATAAAAATATTAAAATTGGCTTTATAGGCACAGGTGTTATGGGTGCATCCATGGCTTCAAATATATTAAAAGGCGGCTATGAAGTTTTGGTTTATAATAGAACCAAAGAAAAAGCTATGGACCTAGTAAAGAATGGCGCAAAATGGATGGATTCTATTGCTGAACTTTCTTCTGCTTCTAATGTTATTATAACTATAGTTGGATATCCTAAGGACGTTGAAGAAGTTTATTTATCTGAAAATGGAATCCTTAATAATGCAAAAGAGAACAGCTATATAATTGATATGACCACTTCAAAACCATCTCTAGCAAAGAAAATATATGAAGTTGCAAATTCAAAAAACATTTATGCTCTTGATGCTCCTGTATCTGGAGGAGATGTTGGTGCTAAAAATGGAACTCTTTCTATAATGGTAGGTGGTGACTCCAAGGCATTTAATGATTTAAAGCCTCTTCTTGAATTGATGGGAGAAAACATTGTACTTCAAGGTCCCTCTGGGGCTGGTCAACATACAAAGCTATCGAATCAAATTGCTATAGCTGGAAGCATTATGGGTGTGTGTGAGGCTTTATCTTATGCTAAAAAGTCAGGTTTAAATATAGAAGATGTATTAAAATCCATTGGTTCTGGTGGCGCTGCTAGTTGGCAACTAAATGCTTATGCCCCAAGAATAATAAAAGGAGACTATGCTCCTGGTTTCTATATAAAACATTTTGTTAAAGACCTTGGAATAGCAATTGAGGAAGCAAACTCTATAGGACTAGAAACACCTACTATTAACTTATGCAAGTCTCTTTATGATAAGCTTATACAGCAAGGAAAAGAAGATTTAGGTACTCAAGCATTATATCAATTATACCTAGATTAAAAAAAAGCGACTTAGTCGCTTTTTTTATATTTTAAACCTATATCCCGTTCCCCATAAGGTTTCTATAAATTCTGGATTAGATGGATCCTTCTCAATCTTTTTTCTTATTTTTTGTATATGAACTGGTATTGTTGCAGTATCTCCATAATACTCATCGCCCCAGATTCTATCAAAAATATGTTCCTTTGTGAATACGACATTAGGATTTGAAGCAAGAAGTAATAAAATCGCATATTCTTTAGAAGTCATTTGAACCTCTTTTCCATAAACAAATATTCTATGAGAGGATGTGTTTATCTCTAATCCTCTATGAGTTATCAGCTCTGGTTCTGCGATACTAGTACCCTTTAGTCTCTCATATCTATTAATATGGGATTTAACTCTTGCTGTTAGTTCAGCTGGACTAAATGGTTTAGTTAAATAGTCATCAGCTCCAAAATCTAACCCTCTTATCTTATCAATATCTTCTGTTCTTGCTGAAACAACTATTATTGGTATCTCAAATCTCTTTCTTATCTCTTTTATTATTTCATAACCATCCTTACCTGGAAGCATTAAGTCAACTATTATCAAATCATATATCCCCTGCATTGCTAGCTTTAGCCCTTCAACTCCATCATTAACTATTTCAACCTTATATCCATTTAACTGCAAATAATCTCTTTCCATTTCTGCAATATTTATATCATCCTCAATAATTAATATCTGTTTCATAGCTATTTCTCCTCTCTAATTTGTTTTTATAGGAAGTTTAATAGTAAAGCAAGTACCTACACCTTTTTCACTTGCGGCAGTAATTTCTCCACCATGTGCTTCAACTAACTCTTTAGCTATTGCAAGCCCTAACCCAGTACTCATTAAATCTTTAGTTCTAGCATAGTCCACTCTATAAAATCTATCAAATATATATGGAAGCTTATCTTCTGGTATACCTTCACCATTGTCTTCTATATCTATAAATACAAATTCTTTATTACTATATAGCTTTACATTAATCTTTAAGTTATTTTCTGATCCATACTTCACTGAATTTCCAATTATATTTTTAAACACTTGATGTATTCTTTTTCGGTCAATATTAACATAATATTTATCTTGAATTTCATCACTATATGTAAAATCTATATTTCTTTCCTCAAGTTCAAAGTTAAATTCCCCCATTAAATCTTCCATAAAAGCATTTACATTTATATTTTCTAATTGAAGTTCTAACTTTTGCATATCTAACTTAGAAAATAAAAATAAATCATCTATTAGCTTATTCATATAGCCAGCATTGCTATATATTATTTGATGATACTTTTCTATTATCTCTTTAGGCAAATCATTTCTATCTGTCATAGTTTCAATATATCCTTGAATGGATGTTATTGGTGTTTTTAAATCATGTGAAATATTTGCTATTAAAAGTTTTCTATTTTCCTCATACTCCTGCTTTAATCTTTCACCATCTTGCAATTTCTTAGCCATTTCATTAAAAGAATCAATAAGCACATTTATCTCATTACTAGCATCAGAATCAACATAGACTTCATAATTTCCTTTTGCGATTTCCTCCACGCCTAGTTTTAACCTGCTTATAGGTTTAAGAATTCTCTTCTCCAAGCTAACAAGGAAAAGTAATTGCATAATTCCACCTATACCAATTATTGTTGCAACAGTAATACCAATAGATTTCATGCCTAAATTTCTAAATAATATATAGCATATAAAAAGATTAAATATTATGATGAGTGGCCTAGTTAATTTAATATGTCTATGATACCACTGAAAATCATTTCTTCCTCTATATAACTCATGTATTCTTCTTTGAAATTCTCTTTCTAATCTATGCTTCTCTATATGCCTTCTTCTTACTTCTCTCATATGTTTATTCCATCTATTAAAATTATCGTTATATTCGTTCCTATTACTCATCTTTACCCCCTAGATTACTATCAATATATATTAAATTTATTTTATATATAAATAATAAAAATATCTTAAAGCATTTATAAAGATTTTATAAAATCCTTATGCTACTTTCAATCAAATTCTGTTTAAAAACTTTTTATACTTCTTTATAAAATCTTTAAATTTGTTTTAAATTGATTTTAAAATTTACCATTATTATTATCCTGTAAACAGAACAACAGGAGGTTACAAATATGTCAAACATTATTGATGTTAAAAATTTTACTAAGAAATATGGAGATTTTACTGCTGTAGATAATATTTCATTTAATGTGGAAGAAGGCTCTATATTTGCTTTTCTTGGTCCAAATGGTGCTGGGAAAAGTACTACCATTAATACCCTTTGTACAATAATAAATAAGTCAGAAGGAACCCTAAATATTAATGGTTATGAAGTGTCTAAACATAAAGATAAAGTTAGAAATGATATAGGAATAGTTTTTCAGGAGTCTGCACTAGATGGAAAATTAACTGTTGAAGAAAACTTAAAGTTTCACTGTGAATTTTATAATGTTCCTAAGAATGATATTAAAAACAGAATTGATTTTGTATTAGATTTAGTAGATCTTAAAGATTGGCGAAAAGCACCTGTAAATAGCCTTTCAGGCGGTATGAAGAGAAGAGTGGAAATAGCTAGAGGATTGGTTCATTACCCAAAAGTTTTATTTCTAGACGAACCAACAACAGGACTTGATCCTCAAACAAGGGCAAATATATGGGATTATATTTATAAGCTTCAGAAGCAAAAAAATATAACTATCTTCTTAACCACACACTACATGGATGAAGCTGAAATTTGCGATAAGGTTGCTATTATGGATCATGGAAAGATTGTAGCCTTTGACACACCTTCTAATCTTAAAAAGCAATACACTGGTAGCATAACCAAGCTTGAGGTGTTACAAACTTATTTATTAATTGAACATCTAAACATACATTCTATCAAGTATAAACAAGAAGATAATGTATTTACAATTTATTCAAATAACACTACTGAAATTATAGAACTTATAACTAAGTTTAAAGATATAATTGTAGATTTTGAAACAACAAAAGGAACTTTAAATGATGTATTCTTATCTATTACTGGAAAGGAGATCAGAGAATAATGCGCAGAATGATTGCAATTTTAAAAAGAAACTTAACTAACTTTACAAGGGACAGGCTAAGATTATTCTTTTCTATATTTATGTCTTTGTTTTTCCTATTTATATTTTCATTCGTTATGAAATCTAGTACTGTAGGTGTCGAACAACCTTTAAACTATTTAATATCAGGAATTATTATTATGACGGTTTTCCAAGCGGCCTTAAGCAACTCAACTAACATAATAGAAGATATCTCCATGGGATTCATGAAAGAAATTATAGTATCTCCTATACCTAGATGGCAAATATCTATTGGGCAAGTTCTTTCTTCCACTACAATAGCTGTTATCCAAGGTATACTAGTAGTAGTTGTTGCACTATTTATGGGGCTTAACATAGATTTCTTGCAATTTGTAGAAATGGTTGGAGTAATGTTGCTAGTAGGCGTAACCTTCAGCTCCATTGGGGTATTCTTAGCTAGTGTTGCAAAAAGTTCAACTACTTTCCAAATAATGATTACTGCCTTTACTATGCCATTAACATTTTTATCCGGAGCTTATATCCCAACCACTGTTATGCCAAAGTTACTTAGACCTTTTGTCTACATAAATCCATTAACCTATACAACTTCTATATTTAGATATATTACTTTAAAGATGCAAAATCTCTCTTCTGCTGAGCTAGTAAAAGAAGGTGTATCCTTTAACATCAATGGATTTATAATTGAACCTTATATGGGATTATTCATTATCTTATTAATGGGACTTATATTCTTTGTTCTTTGTGTACTTCAATTTAACAAAGCTGATTTTTCAAAAGTTAAGGTCTTTGATCCTCATAAGCAATAGATTCTCTCTTTATACAAATCTGTTTGCTTTAAGTGTTGATAAAATATAACTAAATAGCATCTATATTATTAGATTAACTCGTTTAGAGCCTAATTATCGTAAGATAATTAGGCTCTAATATTATATGTAATTCTTTATCTTGTATTTGAGAAATTTTTTCTGCAAAGATTCTACTTTTATAAATAAACTTATAATAACTTGCATAATTATTAATGTTATCAATTTACTCCTAGATAATTATTAACTTAATATATATGAATATGTAACCTTTTATATACAGTTTCATACACTAATATAGGATAAAAAATAATTAACTAAGGAGATGTGTTTTTATGGCATTAACTGTTAACTTTGATACTCCTCAATCAGCATCAAGCCGTGTTGTTACAGCTTCTGGTTCTGTTGCTGCTGGTTCAATAGGTCATCTAAAAATAATTTTAAATGTTACTACAGGTGCAACTATTAATCGTTCATTTTATAGAGATATAGACTATGATAACTCAGCTGCTACAACTGTAATGACTATTACAAGTGTTCCTTATACCTTAACAATTACTCCAAAGATTCTTACAACAGAAACTGTAAATGAAACTACTGGTGTACTAACATCATGGTCATATACTGAGCCATAAACTATTAAACTTAGCATGGAGGCATAAATACCTCCATGCATTACCCTATAAATAGAAAGGAGGTAAGGAGTTTGTCAAATTTGCTAATCCCAGCTACTAAAAGTTTAACTGTTACAAATAAAATTCCTAATGGAAATATAAATGATGATACAATTCTTGTGGGTAATGATGGCGAATATATTTATCTTAGTTATCTATTTTTTGATATTTCAGCTATACCTAAAGATTCGGTGATTTGTAATGTAGATTTGATTTTATTTAAAACTAATAACTTTTATAATAACAGAACGCCTTTCTATATAAGCCCTTTAAAGGACTTTTTTAGCACCTATACCACTTTTAATAATCGTCCTGAAGTAAACACAGTTATAAGAGGAACCTTTTATCCTTTAACTTCAAAGGTTGCCATTACGACTAATTTGACATATCTTGTTTCATATTGGCTAAAAAATAGAACATCAACTACTTCCATTGCATTGTACTCCAAAGAAAGTAACATTGTTTGCACATTTGGATCAGCAATATCTAAAGACCCCTATCTTACCCCTTTTCTTAATGTATCAATTAGTCAAGCCTCCTACCCTAGCAAAGGAAAAATCATAGGTTGTTTAAATCCATTTCCTAATCCTCAACCTCAACCTCATAGTCTTGAATATGTTGATGTAACTGGACTTGTAGCTCCAGAATCAGTCTATGCATCAGTTGTAAATGTTCAGGTAACAAGAAGTGGAACTGGAAATAAAGATAATTACTATGTTTCTCATATATATGACAATTCTTCAAGTCTCTCTTCTCTATCAGTAAATGCAACTTATACTGTAGCTATAGTCCCACCAATACAACCTGGTGATACTGTAGACGGTGCAGTGTTCGGCTCATACAAAGAATAGAATAAAAAGTTACGTCCTAGTAATCACACATAAATAAAAAGAGGTGCTCAGTCAAAACTATAGCAATGTCCTTAATAGACTCGCACCTTTTTATTCTTATCTATATTAGTTTTCTTCATAAAGATTAACTCATTAACATATTTAACCCTACCCTATCATACACTTCAAATTCTTTTATTGACCTAAGTATTTCTGTTTTCCCTAACTCAATAAATCCTTGATTATAATATAATTTTCCAAGCTCAAGTAAGGCTGATTTATTACTTATCAAATTCAATAAATTTACTGCTATATTGAGATCTTCAAATTTGTCATTTATAAGCAGTACCTCACAAATTTCTAAAATCATTTCAAGGCATTCTGTCTCATTTTCGTCATTAGATATTTCTGAAACTTCCCCATTCATGAAAATATTCATGCACTGTGTATATACTTTTATAAGTTTTTTATTATAATCCGACAAACCCTCACCATTAAGGCTACTTATTAGTTTTAATGCATTTTCATTTTTATTAGTTAATATGCTGCTAAATACTTTATGAACTAAAAAATATATATAATATTTACTCTTTATATCCATGTCCTCAAGGTTTATGCATTCCTCAAATTTACCTGTTCTTACAAGACATCTTACTTTAAGAATGACCATCTCTTCTTTAAGCACTTTTGTTTGTTCATATTTAGTTATATATTCTAATGCCACTTTATAGAGGCCTTGAGAATAGAACAATTCTGCCATAACTTTATCAGCTTCACTATAATTATCTAAAAGCTTCTCAAGTATTTTTTTAATTTCATCTATTGGTGTATTTTTATTTTTTAATATAAATACAATTGAATATATAGGACTGATAAAATCAATATTTATAGCCTTTTCATAGTAATTATATGCAGTCTCATAGTCCTTAAAATTAAAATAAACATTTCCTAATTCATAATAAGCCTTAAAATCACCTACTCCAAATATGCATCTATATTGAATAGGTGACTCCCCTAATTCTATACATTTCTCTAATTCACTAATTTGCTTAATGGGCATATTCATATCCTTGTAAACTAGTGACCTTAAAAAATATAATTCTGTAAACTTAGGATAATGCTCTATTCCAATATTAATAAATTTTAAGGTGGTCTCGTAATCTTTAATTTTATAATTTTCAAAAGCTATCCTAAATATCAACAAATAACTATATCCTTTTCGGGGATTAAATTTTTCATAAGATTTATAATAATGCTGTAAAGCTTTTTCTGAATCATCTAGTCTAGAATATTCAGTTCCTAGATTAAAATGGGCAAATGCATTGTTTGGATTCTTTCTTATTTGCTCTTCTAAGAGATTTATATTTCTATCTTGCTTATTCTTTGTGTATATGCTTTTATTTAAATACCCATAATGATAGATTTTTATATCTTTGCATATTACACCATATTTTTTTTCTGAATAAATTAATTGATTATGAATTTCTCCTTCATAATGTGTTCCCTGATTGTTTTTAAACAACCTTGGATTTAAATTTATATTTATAGACGCTTTATCTATCGAGTCTCCATAATAGCTTAAAGTTTCAAAAAAATAAATAGTATCCTCATTTAACGAACCATCTAATAATTTCTTAAAGTTTTCTACAGATTCATTTCTTAATTCCTCATCTGCATCAAGAATTAGTATCCAATCTTTAGTTGCATATTTTAATGATTCATTTCTGGCTTCACTAAAGCTATTATTCCATTTATAATAATGTATCTTTGCATTAAAACTTTTAGCTATAGCTACAGTTCTATCTGAAGACCCTGTGTCAACAACTATAATTTCATCGACAATATCCTTGGCACTTTCTAAGCAGGTTGCTAAATACTCTTCTTCATCCTTAACAATCATACACAAGCTTACTTCATTACTCACACCATAATCCTCCTAAGCCGCTTATAATAACATTCATACGTATATTATTATGATATGTAGGATTATTACAAAAGTTCTTTAGCTTCTAATCTTGTGCTATATATTTAGTTGTTAACTTATAAAATATTGCCTTAGAATAATCTACAATTTCTCCATCAATTATCTTTTTTATCCCATCTAAAAAAGAATACTTAGGATACCAGTTTAATTCTCTATTAGCTTTTGTTATATCAGCAACAACATCATTCATTTCATTTTTTCTTTGACTATCCTCACAAATTATTTTCTTCTCAATATTTAATATTTCTAGGACAACTTCAATTACTTGCTTTACACTAATTGAATAAAACTCACACAATTGCTCTGCTATATACTTAGAATGCTCATAAGGATTATTCGGACATATAGCCGAAGATTCTGAAATAGGCATGGTTTTAGGTTGCCCGTAGATATATGAACTAATAAATGTTAAATCAATATTATATTCCTTACATAGCCCAATATATTCAAAGTTCCAAAGGAGTTAACTTTATAGAACTCTTCTGGTTGAGTCCAACTCTCTGGAACAAATGCTTTTGCTGCCAAGTAAAAAATATGACTTATCTTTTCAAAATTAAACGTTCTTAAAGTTTCTATACTTGTAATGTCTCCATTTGAAGAATTCAATTCCAAAACATCATATTTTAACTCTATCAATTTTTCTTTTAACCTTCTTCCAATAAACCCATTTGCTCCAGTTAGCACTACTTGTTTCAAATTACTCACCTTCTTTTCTACGCTTATTGAATAGAATCTTTACCTATTTTCGTGAACATCTTAATTGCCTTCTCATAATCATCTGGTCTTCCAATATCTAACCAATATCCATCAAATTCAAAGCTATATATTCTATCACGATTTTGAATCATATCTAATACTAAAGAATCGAGCCCATATGGAATTCCTTTTTTTACATATTCTAATACTTCAGGTTCAAACACATAAATCCCCATACTTACGTCATAGTTATATTCTGGTTTTTCTATAAAACCTGTAATAAGTCTATCGCCATTAAAGCTTAGAACTCCAAAATCAATCTTTGATAATCTTTTATTTGTAGCTATCGTAGCTTTTGCTCTTTTTTTCTTGTGAAATTCTATTAATTTATTAAAATCTATATCCGTAAGTATGTCCCCATTCATTACAATAAAGGTTTCGTTTAAATCTTCTATAAATGCTAATGGTCCAATTGTACTTAATGGCTTTTCTTCATAAATAAAATCTATAGGTATTCCAAACCTCGAGCCATTACCGACATAAGCCTCAATAAGATTTCCAAGATACCCCAATGTTATAGTTACTCTATCGAAACCTGCCTTCTTTAATTTCAAAATTACAAATTCTAATATTGCTATATCTCCAATTGGCATAAGTGGTTTGGGAATTACAGTTGTATATGGTTTAAGCCTCTCGCCTCTTCCCCCGGCCATTATTATTGCTCTCATGAGTTCACCTCTTTATATATTGTAAATATCCGTTTTATAGTACTCCATATTCTCTACGCGCTTCTAAACTATTTGTAGATCCTTATTCCTTATAAATGTTTCCCCATGTATCTATTGTTTTTTCCCAAGAAGCCATATTCCAAATTTTATCCTTGTTTTCTTCACAATTAACTATTAACTTTTCTAAATTCTCAATGGCATATATTACTTTCTCTCCCACATCTTTAACCCTATCTACTTCTAATAAATAAACATCTTCATTTTTAAATATTCCATAAGGTAACCAGCTACCTACTATTACTACATTCCTTGCATAAATATACTCTTGCATGGAACCACTTAACTGATCAGTCGTTTGTACATGGATCATAATATCCGAAATTACTCTAAGCTTTGCTACATCTTCATCACTTAAAAATTCATCTATAATCATATACTTTAATCCTGATTCACTAAGTTTCTCACTTACCTCGTTAACTACAGCCCCATCCCCATATGTCATAGGAAATAGGAAATAACAACTATCCGGTATTTTGTCTTTTATTCTTATTAATGACTCAATTAACAAAATATGATTTTGCGCAGGTGAGGCATTATGCCCGCAAGTTACTATTATAGAGTTTTGTGGACATTTTAGTTCATTCTTAATCTTGTCCTTACCTTCTTTCATAAAACGCTTAATGTAATCTAATTGTATAAGTCCAAATCTACATACAGAAAGTTTTTGACTATATCTGTTATTATAAAAGTTATCAAATTCTTTTAATGTATCTTCATTTCCAAAATTAATATCGTCTGCTACTTCTATTATCTTTTCTTGATATTTTTTGTCTTTATCTATTGTTCTATAAAAATCACTTCCCCACACTGTTACAACTAATTTAGTACATTTTTGCCTAATTTCATTAAATACTTGTCCATAGAATGGTGCTAAAAAATGAATATGAATAATATCATACACTTCAATGTTTCTAAGTATAGCTATCATTTCATCTAGACTTTTATAGATAAAAACTTCATTTAAACTGTCACTTATCCTATCCTTCTTATAATTCTCATCCATAGTTAATAAATCAAATTCAATATCAAAACCAGCCTTTAAATTTATTAAGAAATTTTTAGTATACACTGAAAAAAAGTGACATATTACTAAACATTTTTTTTTATTGTTCTCATGTATTATATTTTCAGAGCTTTCCATTTTTTCTTCTCCTATAGCCTCAGAGTATTATGATTTAATATAGTATATTTATCTAAAAATGAATTGTGCTTATTTTACTTATCTCTAAAATAAGAGAATCCCACTCAAAAGTATTTTTTAAGTAGGATTCTTTTAAATTAAAGTATTATTTTTAATGTTCCATAGCAGCTACATTAGTCTCAGAGTAGTGTTTATAATCTGAATTCCATTTTGCATACCTTATATCACTCCGATGATCTACTAAGCTATAATTTTCTTTTAAGAATTCTCCCAAATCAGTAGTTACTTTATTAGCGCCCCAAATGTTTAGATGCCCTGCATTATTCATATCTGTTTTAAAGTTAAAACCTATTTGTTCAAACTTATCACAGTAATTTATAAATGTTATATTATTATCTTTTGCTATCTCAGACACTTTATTAAACATTTTAGCTGGTTCCCTATTCCAATTGTCACTCCCTGATGTACTTGCATAATCATAAGGAGCATTAGTAAATATAAGTTTGAAGCCTTCTTTTTTAGATAAATCTATAATTTTATATAAATACCTTTCTGCCTTTGGTGGAATAGTCCCTATTTCTTTAGTAGTTATATCCCCTTTTCTATCTTCACCATACATTTCATTACCTGCTGAAAATCCTTTTTGATAATACGAACTTCCAATGTTAAAGCTAAAATCTTGTTTCGTTAGTTCCTTCCATCTATTATGGTACTTAATCATCGGGAAAAGAAAGCTAGCCCACTGATCTTTAGGCGTGGTATTAATGATTGCTTCAACTTTATTTTTTGACAATCTCATATTATCTAGGACGTATCTAACATATCCTTCACTTCCAAATTCATCAGTCAATCCTAAGTAATACAAATCAACTACAACAATAGGATTTTTATGTTTCTTTAATACTTCTTTTAATAAATAATATGTAACATCTATTGGCTGGCCTCCAGTTCCATAATTGAAGCTGCTTATTCCATATTTACTCCACAATATATTAGGATCAATACCCCCATTCATGTGGCTTGAACCTAGCAAAACAACATCATATTGATCATCTATGTTTTCATACAATCCTTGAATCAACTTGCTCCTATGATTTATCTTAATAACAAATATCGAATTTAGAATAGAAATAACAATCGTTAATAAAATACAAAAAATTGACCCCTTTAGAATTGCTTTTCTAATCATTAATATCCCTCCTAAAACTGGGAATAGATAAATTGTTGTGGATTATATCCTTCTCCATATACTCCAAAAACTAATATAAAAATAATACAGCTAAAGTATACAACCCACCTAAATACTGTATTTTGTTCTTCCAGTTTACCTCTCAAGCTCCCTTTTGCTTGCATTACATTTATAATTAATACAATTGCTATACCAAGTATTGATATCAAGAAATCCTTTGAGTCCATACCCAATTTGCTGATAGAATCAGCTGAAAGCTGCCATGGATTAAAATAAGTCATATTTCTAATCATAATTTTCGCTGTGTTGAATGAGTTTGCTCTGAAAAATATCCATGCAAAATTCACTAATATAAATGTCACTAAGACTTGAAGTAGTTTATAGCTAAATACCTCTGTTCGCACCTTGCATATACTAGTGAGTTTCACTTTCATTGGCTTAAATATATCTCCTAGTACTTGATAAGTTCCATGAAGTACGCCCCAGATTATGAAATTTATTGCAGCACCATGCCATAATCCACTTAATAAAAAAACTACCATTAAATTTGTATAGGTCCTTAGTTTACCACATCTATTCCCCCCTAGTGGTATATATAAATAATCCTTAAACCATTCACTTAATGAGATATGCCATCTCCTCCAAAAATCTTTTATAGATCGCGAAAAATACGGTTGTTTGAAGTTATATTTTAATCTAAAACCCATAACCTCTGCCGCTCCAATAGCTATATCTGAGTAAGATGAAAAGTCACAGTATATCTGAAATGTGAAAAATACCGTAGCTATAATTGTTTGGAAGCCTTTATAATTCCCTGGATTACCGTATACAGTATTTACCAGGACTGCTAACCTGTCTGCTACAAATAACTTTTGAAAGAATCCCCATAGCATTAAAAGTAATCCATTTTTTACTCTATCATAATCAAAATAATGTTTTTCATTAAACTGATGTAATAAATTTTTAGACTTCTCTATTGGTCCTGCAACTAATTGAGGAAAAAAAGATACAAATAAGGCGTATTTACCTAGATTTTTTTCAACTTTTACGTCTCCTCTGTAAACATCCATGGTATAACTTAGTGCTTTAAATGTATAAAAGGATATGCCCACTGGCAATAAAAAATCAAAAGTTGGTGTTGCTATTGATATATTAAATAGAGAAAATACTCTTTTTATATTGAAGTTAAAAAAGTTATAGTATTTAAATAAAAATAACACTCCTAAATTAATCATAAAGCTCATAAAAACCCATGTCTTCTTTATCATTCTGGACTTTTTTTCATCACTTATCTTATCTGCATTTTCTATTAATATCCCACTTAAATACGTGACTATAGTTAAAAACCCTAATACTAATGCATATTTAGGACTCCAACACATGTAGAAATAATAGCTAGTTACTAATAACCATACCCATCTAATCTTAAAAGGTATTATGAAGTAAATAATGGTTACAACAGGAAAAAATATTAAAAACCTAATTGAATTAAATATCAAAGTGATATTCCTCCTTAAGTATACAATTGCTTTTCATATGTAATATTCCTAATTTGGTAATTTTTATACTAATATATATCTCACAAATGTTAAATATTTTACATATTATAAGAGAAGAAGGTTTTCCAAAATCTTATATTTTAATGGGGGATGTGATCGAAATGGAAGACTGTACAAATTATAGGAACTCAATTATTTTGCCCAATCCAATAACTCAAGTTGCTAGCATGGCTAACCCTTTATTTTTGTCACTTCAAGGCAAATACTTTGTAGGATATGCTGATAATATGGAGTTTGAAAGTGGAAACATTGCCTGGGCTGGATTAATTAATCCACCTAACTCTGGAGTAAATCTTTTTGCTTTTGTTTGGACAGTTACAAATATTGGAGAAGCTCCACTAATTGCTAGGGTATGGGTTAATGCTACCCCTCCTAGTACCCCAACAAAATCTGAATTCGTTACTCCTGCTAATACTGCTATTCATCCATTGCCTGTGCCAAAAGTATTACTACTCCAAGGAAATAATGCATTAAGTGAACCTGAAGATGGAACTAATGTATATGTAAGAGAAGTTAATCCTGAGGTTACAATTGCTAGTGATGAAAATGGTAGATTGATATTTTCTCCTGGAGGCTCATTAATTGTTACTATATCTTATCCCAAAGGAACAATAGGAACTGGAATGGGACGTGTTGCCTTTGGATGGAGTGAAGAAAAAACTAATGAAAATAGGAGGTGCCTATAGAATGGACTTCTGTAATAAATTCCAAAGCTCTATAAACTTGCCCAATCCAATAACTCAAGTAGCCAGTATGTCCTATGATTTATATCAGTCTATTCAAGGGAATTTTTTCTTAGGATCTACAGATGAATTAATCTTTGGAAATGGAACAAGAGCATGGGCTGGTTTATTTAATCCATTTAACTCAAATGTTAATTTCTTCGTTTATTCTTGGGAAGTAGCGAACACTGGAAATTCTCCAATAAGGGCTCAAATATGGTTTAATAGTTATCCAACAGGCCAACCAATGCGCGTATTGACTGTTGCTCCTGGCAACACAGCTCTATGTCCACTACCAAAACCAAAGGTAAAATTTCTTCAAGCTACTAATGTAACTAGCGAGCCTGAAGATGGCGTCAAAGCTTTTGTTAGAAGAGCTCAAGCCAACACTACAGTTGGAGATGTAGAGTTTGGTAAATTCATATTTGCTCCTGGCGGCTCTTTCTTAATTGATTTATCCAATCCAGAAGCACCTAATGAACCTGCCAAAGCAATTGTTTCCTACACCTGGTTTGAAGAAAAAATTAACTGTTGAATTAAATAAAAATGGGAGGATGCTCACTCATTGTTATAAATGAGAAGCACCCTCTTTTTACTATGTTTTCTTTTAGCAGTGATGTTCGCTGCTTTGACAACTTTTATCCCAAAATAGTAGAATTATTTAATAACATTCTTCCCTGTGGTTTTCTATATCTAAACGCGTATAATCTTCATATCATCAAATATCAGGATTTTCTTATCCTAATTAATATTTAATTATTTTCTAATAATATTTTAATCTTTATGTATGATAATAATTGAGAAGAACTGATTTATATATATTTAAAGTGCATAATTAAGGATGTGATACTTTGCACACTGTATTAGAATTAATTAATCAATATGGATATATGATTTTATTTTTTGCTTTAACTTTAGAATTAATTGCCTTCCCTCTACCTGGAGAACTTATAATGACCTATTGTGGGTTTCTTGTATATGACTCTAAAATGAGCTGGCCTTTAAGCATATTAGTAGCATCTTCAGGAGCAGCCTTAGGAATAACAATTTCTTATTTTGCAGGAACTAAACTCGGATTAAACTTTTTTAAGAGATACGGTTCATATATTCATCTTGGGCAAGAAAGACTAGAAAAAACCTCATCATGGTTTAATTCCTATGGAAATAGATTGTTGATTTTTGCTTACTTTATTCCTGGAGTTAGACATATAACTGGCTACTTTTCAGGAATAACACAAATATCTTATAAAAAGTTTTCTACTAATGCATATGTTGGAGCACTAATATGGGCATCTACTTTTATTTCCTTAGGTAAATTTCTAGGGCCCAATTGGGAAAAATTCCATGGCTATATATCAAAATATCTACTTATCGGAAGCTTAGTTATTCTAATTATTTTGGTTATTATTTATTCTTATAAGAATCATAAAGATCAAATAATAGAATTCGCCTATAAGTATATGGCGAAAGCTCTCACTACATTTCATTCTCTGGGAAGGATAAAGGTTACTATAGCTTTTATCTCTGTTGCTTTTTTAGGTTTTTTCGCTCTTGTAATTGGATTAATTCAAGACTACTTAGCCAATGAACTTCAACAATTTGATAGGATTACTACTTACTTAGTAAGTGTAGTTTTTGATGAAAATTGGGACTTTTTAATAAGCCTTCTAAGTTATTTGACTTCTATTAAAGTAATCATTCCATTAATATTTCTTATGATTATATATATTGCTAGAAAAGGCATTGATAAGTTTCTTGAAATACGATTTTTGCTTATTACAATTGTTGGTGGAGAGGTCTATCTATCAATCCTAAGATATATTTTTAAACGTATAAGTCCATCATCAAATATATTAGGAAATATTCAATATAGCTTCCCTAGCAAGGAATCGTTAATAGCGATAATTACGTACTCTTTTATTACCTTTATACTAATACGTCACGCTAAGAAAACTTGGATTAATACTGCACTAGTTTTAATAACCATATTAGTTTGTATTTTATCTGGTCTTAATCCACTATATTTTCAAACTGAATATCCAAGTGATGTATATGCAGGATATATTTTCGGTGGTGTATGGGTATCTTTAAATATTATTCTACTTGAAATATATAGAATAATGCCTAAAGTAAAATCTTAAAAAGGTAATATAAAAGCAATCTAGAATTACTCATTCTAGATTGCTTTTATACTTTAATAAAGTATTATTTCTTTTTCTCATTCAAAATCTTTCTTAGTTCATCCTTTGTAATCTTCTCATCATAATAATCTAACTTTAAGTCTACTAAATTAAGAAGTTCATTATACTTCTTTAACTGTTCCTCTATTACATTTTTTTGATCAAGTATTATCTTACGCCTTTCCGATATAGTATCTTCACCCTTAGCACAAAGATCAACATATTTTTTTATATAAGCAATAGACATTCCTGTTGCTCTCATGCAATCAATAATCTGAATCCATCCTAAGTCATCCTCTGTATACAATCTTCTACCACTCTCATTACGCTTAATTGATGGGATTAACCCTTCCTTTTCGTAGTACCTTAATGTATAAGATGATATATTAAACTTTTGGGATACTTCTTTTATTGAGTAACTCATACACTCACCCCTTAAGAATAATCTTTGTTTTAACTAAAATATAGTACTCATTATAAACGTTGTTATAATTAAAAATCAACTTCTATAAAATCCCCATTGACTTAGAGTGTACTCTAAGAAATATACTTATATCATCATGAAAAATTTGATTTATAGAAAGGATGAATACTATGGATAAAACCATTCAAACACCAATAAACTCAGAATATAACTTTTATACAACTGCAAAAGAAGTTATTAAAGGAATAACCTTACAGAGTAAAGTTGCAATTGTTACAGGAGGGTACTCGGGAATTGGGTTAGAAACAGCTAAGATATTAGCAGAAGCTGGGGCTAAAGTGATAGTTCCTGCAAGAAGCATTGAAAAAGCTAAAGAAGCAGTGAAAGGAATTGAAAAAATTGAATTAGAAACCCTAGATCTTATGGATCCTAATTCTATTGATGCCTTCGCTGAAAGATTTTTAGCCTCTGGAGAACAATTAGATATTTTAATAAACAGTGCAGGAATAATGGCACCTCCTCTAATGAGAGATAAAAGAGGATACGAGTCTCAATTTGCTACCAATCATCTTGGACACTTTCACTTAACTGCTAAACTTTGGCCAGCCTTGAAGAAATCTGGAGAGGCAAGAGTTATTGCTGTATCTTCTAGAGCCCAACGTTTAGGAGGTGTTAAATTCGAAGATCCAAACTTTCAAAATACTGAATATGATAAATGGAAAGCTTATGCTCAGTCTAAATCAGCAAATGTGCTTTTTGCCGTAGAGCTTGATAGACTGGGTAAAGAGTATGGAGTAAGAGCATTTGCAGTCCATCCTGGATTAATTCCAACAACTGATTTAGGAAGATTTTCTGAAGACGGGAAAGTCGCTCCAAAGCAAATAGAAAGTAACAACAAAAAACTTAATGAAAATAAAAATGCTGATGCGTTTAAAAATATTGAGCAAGGAGCAGCTACAAGCGTTTGGTGTGCAACCAATCCTAAGCTTGAAGGATTAGGGGGAGTTTACTGTGAAGACTGTAATATAGCTGAAGCTGTTCCATCAGATAGCTTGAAAGGAAATGGGGTTCGTCCATGGGCTATAGATTCTGAACTAGCTAACAGGCTATGGCAGCTTAGTGAAAATCTTACTGGTGTTAAATTTAACATATAATCTACTATAGCTTTACAGAAAAAGAAGAATCTAAAATAAATAGATTCTTCTTTTTGCCTCATATAAACATTAATAAATCCTGAAAGTTATCAATAACATAATCATATTCTTCAACATCCCCAAAACCATATCTTGCATAAACAAAAGGTATACCTGCAACTTTTGTTGCTTTTAAGTCTCCTTCGGTATCTCCTACATACACAGAAGCCTTTAAATTATTTCTTTCTATTATTAATTTAATGTTTTCCCCTTTATTTAATCCAGTATTTCCAGAACTCTCATGATCTTTAAAGTACTTCTCAAGTCCATGATACTTATAAAACGCTTCTATATACCCACACTGACAGTTGCTTACAATGAATAAATCATACTTCTTTGATAATTTTTCTAATGTTTCCTCAACTTTATCATATAAGATTGCTCCACTCTGTTCCAAGTGTTCACATTCTCTTTTGCAACAATCTTCCATTATTTCAGCCTTCTTAGCATCATCAAGGTATGGAAATAGCTTTTTTCCAACCTCTTCTTGAGTTAATCCCATTATACCTTTCATATCATCAATGGTTAATTTATTATTTACCTCATCATATTTATCTAAAGTTTTATTCCAGCAATCTATAATACTGCTTGTTGAATCCCATATAGTTCCATCCAAATCAAAGATAATACTATCTAATTTCATATTTCCTCCTATCTATCAAGACTCTATAAATTTATTACTATAATATTTTCAATTATAGCATAACTCATTCGTATATATTCATACGCATAATTAGTCCACTTAATATTATTAACTTGAGCCTATACGACTATAAAATTAATTGGTATAATGTACCAAAGGTTGTAGTTAGGAGATTTTTTATGATTAATACTGTTTTAGGAAAGATAAAGTCCTCTCAATTAGGCATTACTTTAATGCATGAACATATAATATGGGATTGGAGTGGTGCCAAGAATACTAGAGAAAATCTATATTCTCTTGAGGAAGTTGTTACTACCATGGAACCTTATCTACTTGAATTAAAGAAACTTGGGTGTCAAACATTAGTGGAGGCTACTGCGTGTGGATCTGGAAGAGACGTTGAGGTTTTAAAGGCTTGTGCTGAAAAAACAGGTCTAAATATAATAACAAATTCTGGAGCATGGGATGGTGGAAAACATAGAGGTAAATTTATACCTGATGAGATTAAAAATAGAGCTATAGATGAAATTTCAGCAGCTTGGATTAATGAATTTGTAAACGGAATAGACGGTACAAGTATTTATCCTGGCTTTATTAAACTAGCTTTAGGTGACGAAGGTTTTATTTCAGAATTACAGGAAAAGCTCTTGAGAGCTGCAGCTAGGACAAGTCTTGCTACAGGTTTACCAATAGAATGTCATATAGGTTCTTCCAAAAGTGCAATTAAGGCAGTAGAAATTATCGAAGAAGAGAACCTTCCTTTTGATAAGTTTATATGGTTACATGTAGATTGGTCAAATGACTATCCAACGGTATATAAACTAGTTAAGAAAGGTATATGGGTAGAAATTGATGCCATTAGCGCCTTCCCTGAACCTTATGAAATACAAATAAATCTTTTAGAAAAGCTTATTAGTGATAATCTAATTGATCGATTATTAATATCACAAGATGCAGGCTGTTATGAAATTGGAGTAGTTAAGGATAGTAAACTAAGATCTTATAACAATATATTTACCAAATTCATTCCTATCTGTAAATCAAAGGGGATCTCAGAAACAGTTTTCAATAAAATTCTTATAGAAAACCCTACTAAAATATTAAACATTGAGTAAAAAATCTATTAAATATATTTTAGAAGGCTGAGTAGTATAAACTCTAATTCATACTACTCAGCCTTTTATTTCAGTTATTGATATAATTCCCTAGGAAATTATATCAGTACTAATTATTTGCATTTATTATTTCTTTTAAAGTAACATTTTGATTAATAAATCTTGCTGTACCTTTTTCCTTTTTAAGTCTTATGGCTCTTTGCGGACAATTATGTGCACAAGCCAAACACTGCTGGCAATTATTATTGAATACAGGCTTTCCTTCTACTTTTATGTTATTAACCGGACATACCTTTTCACAGGTTTTACACCCATTACAACTATCTTCCACTATAAAATTCTTTTGAAATTCATTGTCATAAGTTAATTTTTTATTTAATCTTCTAATACCTTCAGCAATAATAGAATGCTTCTTTATATACTTTTTTTCTTCATTAATTTCTTTGATTATTCTATTTATATTTTCTTCAATATTCTTCTTAGGTTCACTTTTCTTTTGTTTTTCCATATCAAATCCTGGAAGATAATTATCAATCATTAGCAGTTGATCTATATATGAAAATTCTATTCCATTTCTTTTCCCAATCTCAAATAAATGCCTAGTTGCTGATGCTGCATACATTCCATAAGTAGCTATTCCAAATATATAATTGCTTTTAAATTTAGCTTTACTTAAAAACTTTTCTACTAGTTTAGGTACTCCACCATTATAAACGGGAAATACTATTCCTATTTTTTCGTCTTCAAAGTCATATTTTCCTTCCTTTATTAGTTTTGGAATTGAATAATACTCATCCCCTATTCTCTTTGCAACATATAAATTGTTTCCTGACGCTGTAAAATATAATATTTTCATAATATCCTCCTAATTTGCTGTTACATTTGTAACGCTACTTTTTGTATAGTATAATGTAGCTATAAAAACATTTCAATAGTACAAGTACGAAACGTTACAAAAGAGAGGATATTGTTATGGCTAATAAAAAAAGTAACATGCAAAATAAGCTAACTAAGGAAAGTATTTTTACTGCTCTTATGATTCTAATGGAAAACAAGCCTTTTAATGAGATTTCTATTACTGAAATAACAAAAAAGGCTGGTGTGTCAAGAATGGCCTTTTATAGAAATTATTCTGTTAAAGAAGACATTATTAATACTTATATAGAAGAACTGTTTCAAGAATACTTTAGCGAGATAAAACCACATGAAGATAAATTTAACTATGAAAATGTTCGATTATACTTTTCGTACTTTAGAAAACATGATAAGTTGATTTCCAACTTGATTAAATCAAATTTATCCAATATGCTCCTTGAGAAATGTATAGAAGCTTTTTATGTTTTATCTCAAGATATTTCATGTAATAGATCCTATCCTCCTGAAAAACAGAAACTATGGATTGCGCTTTTAGTAGGTGGACTATACAATGTATTAATTGAATGGGCAAAAGATGGAATGAAACAAAGTGATGAGTATATGGCTCAAACAGTATGTGAATTTATGAACGAGTAATTATAAAAAAGCAATCAGTATAATATTGAATTATACTGATTGCTTTCTATATTAACGTATGAAATTAGTGCCTTGTCTTGGTTCTCTTTCTGGTAACTTAACTCCATTTTCTTTTCCTACTTGTATGCACTTTAAAAGCCATGCCATATTTCTACCTAAGGTTCTCATTGTCTGCATCCCTTCTAAATCTTGAACCACTTCCTCTGGTGTATTTCCATGAACCATATTCCAATATTGAGAAGATACCACTGGCATATTAGATATAGTAAAATATTTATTTAATTGATCAAAAGCTGCAGTTGATCCTCCACGACGGCAACTTACAATCGCAGCTCCTGGCTTGTTTTCAAAGCAGTTTCCTGCATAAAACACTCTATCTAAGAATGATGTAATTAATCCTGATGGAGCTGCATAATGAACAGGTGATCCAAATATAAGTCCATCAGCTTCCTTAATCTTCTCTAACGCGATATTTACAGTGTCATCATTAAACACACATTTTCCATCACCATTTCTACGACATCCACCACATGCCATACAACCACGTATAGGTTGACTTCCTACATGGAAAATTTCTGTTTCTATATTTTCTTTTTCTAGTTCCTTTGCCACTTCACTTAACGCAGTATAAGTACAGCCTTTAGCTTTTGGACTTCCATTAATAAGTAATACCTTCATTTTATTCACCTCATATAATATAAATACACTCTATCCTTATTATAAATATGATTACTAGCTTAAAGAAAGTATGCACTTTTTTGTAACATAGTAACTAAATAGAAAGTAATAAAATATTCTTATACCTCTTTGACATCTTTAGGTATTATAGCTGTTAAAACTAATGATAATACACTTATTGCTATAAATATAACAAATAAAACATGTAGTGAACTACTCAAAGAAAGCTTTACTTGCTCCATAGTTACTGCACCATTAGTAGAAACTAGTTTATATAAGTTACTTGGATCTACTCCACTAATTCCACGATTAGTAAAGTACTTGACTATGTACAAGTTAAATATACTTCCAAATACACTTACACCTATTGTTTGTCCTATTGTTCTAAGCAATGAATTTGCAGCAGTCGCCGCACCTCTTTTATTATATTCCACTGATTCTTGTATAACTATAGTAAGTATAGTAAATGCTCCACCGAAACCAAAACCCATTATAGTTGCATATATCATTACCAATAATAGTGATGAATTAATACTTAGAGTAGGTAGTAATATTGTGCTAATTAATAATATTACATTAGATATAAATATTACTGCTTTTGCCCCATATTTTATTATTAATTTTCCTAGTACTACTGAAGCTATAAGCCAAGATACTGACATTGGTGCAAGTGATAAGCCTGATATTTTAGCATCAAATCCTAATATATTTTGAATATATATAGGCATATATACATTTGCTCCTATAAGTACTGCTGACGCTAGAAAGCTTATTAAATTCACTAATGTAGTTGTTTTTGTAAATATATCAAAAGGAATGATCGGTTCTTTTGCTTTTCTCTCAACCATATAAAATATCACTAAAAGTACAACCGTCAATATCATAGATATAATAATAAATATATTGTAATTAATGCTTACTTTTTCACCTGATAAGAAGATATTTAAAAATATAACCATTGCTAACGATAATGTAATGATTCCTGCAAAATCTATATTATGCTTTTTCTTTTCAAAGTTTTCTTTTAAATTCCTTTGAAGAAGTATTATTGATAATATACCAAAGGGTAGGTTTATAAAGAATATCCAATGCCAAGATAGAGTATCTATTAATACCCCTCCTAGGAAAGGGCCTAATAGACTCGCAATTCCCCATACAGTTCCAATACTTCCTTGAACCTTTGGCCTTTCTTCTAATGTAAATACATCTCCAACTATTGTATATGTTACTGTAAATATTGCTCCTGCTCCTAACCCCTGAATCGCACGAAATGCTATTAGCATATACATACTCTGAGATAATCCACACAATGAACTTCCAACTAAAAATATTATTATTCCAATTGTAAGCATATTTTTTCTTCCATATAAATCCGATAACTTACCGTATATCGGTGTAGAAATTGCAGATGTTAATAAATATACTGAAAAAACTAAACTAATAATTTCAAATCCTTGTAAGTCTTTTACTATAGTTGGAATAGCTGTGGTTACAACTGTTCCTTCTACTGCGCCTAAAAACATTGCTACCATTAATGCTATTACTATACTTCTCTTTTTCGAATTCATTTCTTAAATTCCTTCCTTATTATAATCCTTAGCTTTAAGTATAAATTATACCCTATAATTTAATACATAACAATTAACTCAACCTTCCCCTGAGTAAATCAATATGGGAAAGCTGAGTTTCTTATTAATTGAACTTAAAACCCTTATTATTAAAATACTATAATGTTACTTTACCAGTTTTATTTGGTCCTAATATGACATTTGCCTCATTAAATTTAATTTCATAAAAATCTAAAATATGTCCTGAATTTGAAATTAGCCCTTCTTGCTCTGGGAATTTTTTTATAATTATAGACTTTATTTTATCTATATCACCCTCACATTTACTTACTGCAGCATCTGCTACCCTTATTACCTCGCTTGTCCCATCTGGAATTGTAGTAAATGATACCTTGTTATTTTTCTCTAATTCAATAGTTTTTTGAGTTCCTTTGAAAGTTAGAAAATAAATGACTCCTTGATTTTGAGCATCATAACTATAAGATAAAATTCTAACATTAGGTAAATTGTCTTTTGAAGTTGCTAGAGCAATATTTTTACTTTCTTCCATCAGTCTATTAAATTCCTTTAAAAAATCCATTTTCATTCTCCTTTTGTATATAAATTTTCTACTCACTTATACTAACACATGAAACCATGACAACTATATGTCATGGTTATGTGCTATAATTAAAAAAAAATTATTTTTAAGGTGATGTAATTGAAAATAGACAGATTAATATCCATTGTTATGATTCTACTTGAACGCAAAAAAATTAGTGCCACAAAGCTAGCAGAAATGTTTGAAGTTACTCCAAGAACAATATATAGAGATATTGAAACCATAAATATGGCAGGTATCCCAATTGTCACTTATCCTGGAGTTAATGGTGGTATAGGGATTATGGAACAATATAAAATAGAGAAAAAGCTCTTTACCCTATCAGATATTCAAGCATTATTAATTGGACTTGGAAATATTCATTCATCTATTCAAAGTGAAGAAATCCTTAATACAATCGCAAAAGTAAAAGGATTAATTCCAGAAGAACAAATTGGTGATATTGAATTAAAATCAAATCAAATTAGTATTGATCATTCCCCTTGGTTTGGAAACAAAAAAGTTTCCTTAAATGTAGAAGAAATAAAAACAGCTCTAAGTGAGAATAAGTATGTATCCTTTGATTACTCAGATCAAGAAGGGAATAAGAGTCAAAGGAAAGTTGAACCTTATAGGCTGATTTTAAAAAATTCAAACTGGTACTTACAATGTTACTGCATCACTAGAGAAGATTTTCGTATATTTAGACTATCTCGTGTTTCATCACTACAAGTTCTTAATGAAACTTTTATACCAAGGGAATTTGATTATACACCTTTAGAGGTATCAAAAGATGTAGAGAAAATGTACATAACTATAAAGCTTCTTATTGATAAATCACTACGACACCTAATGATAGACTTTGCTGGTGAAGAAAACATAAAACCCTATAAGGATAATAAGTTCATAGTTTACTTGAAATTTATCGAAGACGATTATTGGTATAACATGCTGCTTAGAATGGGGGATAAATGTGAATGTTTAGAGCCTGAGCACGTACGTTTAGAGGTTATTAGAAGAATAAAAAATATGCTGAAAATTTATGAAACAAGTTGATACACCGATTTCTTAAGCACATAAAAACCTTGGGACATATGTAGTACTCCAAGGTTTTTAATTATATATTCATAATAACTGTACAATAATATTTTATTTAACTTTCATTGGATTTCTTCCTTCGCAAGGAACTCCAGTTTGACACAAGCCGCATCCAGACCCAAACTTTGGATCTCCACCATAAGATTCTGATAGCTTACTTGATTCTTCTCCATATACATGCATATAGCATTTTATCTTATCATGTCCATCTTTAGTAATTGCACCAACAGGACATCTTTTAATACATGCTCCACATATACCTTTACTGCATAAGAGGCAATTTTCAGTATGGCTCTTAGCTACTCTAACATCCGAAGTTAGTTTTAATTCTGTCACAACTGAAATTAACTTCACGGCTATTCCTTTTTCTGTGATAAATGCATCATTTATAGAAAATGTACCTAATCCAGCAACATATGCAATATGCCTTTCAGACCAATTTGAGGTTGGTCCTGAGCTATCCCTCTGTATTTTAAACCACTCTGACTTGTGTGGCGATATAGTCCTATACCCCATTTCGCCCAAATAATTTTCTAAATACTTAGCAAACCCATTAATAAACACTTCATCTCCAAATGTACGCGTTAATGCCCACTCCTTTGAACCAAATTCCTTTTGTGCTCTATTACTTTTCCTAATTTTCTCATTTATAGGAAGTACAATACTTATAACAGTTCCGCCCTTATAACTACCTTCTCCAAATGCTAATTCGAAGGCTTCCTTTGGCGTAAAGTGATGCTTTCCTATTATTTTTTTGTACTCATTAAATAATGGGTCATCGGCATTGGCAAATTTTATAATTGGTTCCTCATAATAAGTATCATTAATTTCTTCAAACCAATTTTCTTTACTTTCCCTAATGTATCTTTTAATTTCATTTTTAATTAGATTCTCCATATTAAATCCTCCATTATTTAATTACTTTTAAATATTCAATAACTACCTAATAACTAATACTTATCTTTTAGTGTATATACACTATACGCATTAAAAAAATTAAGGCACTAATGCCTCAATTTTAGAAAGCAATGTTGTAAAAGTATCTAAATTATCTTTTCCTAAATATTCTTCTAAGAAATTCTGCGCTTTTTTCCAATGCTCTTCAGCACTTTTATAAGTCTCAATTCCTTTTAAGGTTAGCTTAAGCTGCCTATTTCTAGACCCCTTTTTAGATATATCTTCAATAAGTCCACTTTGCTCTAAAGGTTTTAAATTTCTAACAAGCGTAGTCCGATCTAATCTAATTAATAATGCTAAATCACTAACACTTATTGGTCCTGATTGATTTATATGTTTAAGTAATGAATATTGCCCTATTTTTAAATTACTTGGAGCAAGAAATTCATCATAAACTTCAGTAACTGCTTGTGAAGCTCTTCTAATATTTAAGCAATTACAAGACGCTGAGGTTTTTTCATAAATATTTCTATCCATATTATCACCTTTTCTTTTCGTGTATTTACACTATTAAAATGATACCTCCATTCAGTCCTTTTGTCAATATATAAGAACAGGCTAATAAATAACCTGTTCTTATATTAAATGAATTATTCTACTTATAATGTCTTAAAATGAAATATCCGATTGCTATAAGGAAAGCCATTCCCAAAAGAAGCTTTATCAAGCTTGTAGGAGCATCTCCTTGTACTTCTCCAGTCTGTCCATTTATAATATACCTATACACCTTATTTTTATATGTATAGGAAGAAATCCAAACTGGAACTAGAATATGCTTAAACTTTATATCATTATAGCTTGTTGATATATTAATATCTCCTATCTTTTCGCCTTTATTATTCTCTTTTATGTATGACATTATATCTTCATCAACACCTTTTTTTGCATTTTCCCATCCTTCTTTTAGTCCAATACTATACTTCTCAGCTGCAAAACCAGAAAGAAATTTAGGGTCATATGCAACAAGCTCCTTTAAGTGGAAAGGTTCTAGTTCCTTCATGAGCTTCTCATCTATTTGTTTAGATGCGTTTATTAGGATATCATCATAATACTTAGAATATTTACCATTCTTAGTTTTCCATATCATCTTTTTTACTGTTCTTTTTTTAGTATTGCCATCAACCACATAATTCTCAGTAATATGCTGATTATTGCCTACTTCAATGGAGTAATCTGAAATAGTATCAACGTCATATGTCCAAAAAGGAATATATATCCCCGTCATCTTATCATTCTTATAGCTGGTTCTTAATGCTTCAGGAGCGTATGGTCTTTTCTTTATCCAATCAGAAAACATTTCATTTGCCTTTTTTTCTGAAATCTTAAAAGGAATTAGTGACTCAGGTGCTATTCCTATAGTTGCTTCATTTTTAACCGTATATGCTGAACCACAAAAAGAACATTTAGTTGCAACTTCTAGATTATTAAATACAACTTCACTGCCACAGCTTGTACATTGAACTACTTTGGTTTCAATTCCCCAATCTTTTGATGCCATATCTTCTGCTGTTTTAAAATCATATTCTTTAATATGCTTATCTTGGGGTAATACCTCTTGACTATTATTACAATATTCACATTTTAATGTTTGCGATTCTGGATCAAATTTCATGTTTGCTCCGCATCCCTGACAAACATAATTTTGAACTTCACTAATATTTTGACGTGAGTTATTTTCCATATCGTTTCCTCCTAATTAATCTTCTCTCCACATTCGGAACAAAATTTAACTCCTAAAGGTACCTTTTTGCCGCACTTACCACACACTGTTTCTCTCTTCTGCTGAGTGCCGCATATTGGGCAGAACTTCATACTTTCTTCTATTTCTGCGTTACATTTTAAACATTTAGCTTTGGGAGGCATTATAGATTTTCCACATTCTGTACAGAACCTTGAATCTATTGGAATCTTATGACCACAAGAGGGACATTGCATTACATTAACATTTGATTGCGTAGAATTTATTGCTTCGGGTTCTCTTTTTAATGATTCAGTCATAATTGCACCAAAGGCTGCCCCAGCACCTAATCCCATCCCCATATTTATGCCTCCTTGACCTGGATTCTGAGCAGCATCTTTAATTGCCTCAGCTGTCTGAAATTTAGTATATTTATTTAAGTCACCATAAATTCCCATGGTTGACTTCTTATCTATTGCCTTTTCCACCTCTTCTGGAACTGATATATTTTCAACATAAAAAGAACTCAGCTGAAGTCCCATAGCATTGAATGTAGTCTGCAACTTTTCAAGCGTCATTTTTCCTAACTCGTCATAGCTAGATGAAATATCTAAGATTGATATTTTAGATTCCCCTAAAATATCTGAAAAACCTGAAACAATAGAACGCCTCAGTTGTCCTACTATACTATCCGTTTCAAAAACTCCATTTGTCCCGAATATTTCCTTAAGAAAGGTCAATGCATCATTAACTCTAAATGTAAATGCCCCAAACGCTCTTATTCTAACAACCCCGAATTCAGAATCTCTAACAATTACAGGATTCGTTGTCCCCCACTTTTGATCAATAAATTGCTTTGTATTAATAAAATAAACTTCTGCCTTAAAAGGTGAATCAAATCCATATTTCCAAGACTTTAACAAAGTAAGCACAGGCAAATTTTGAGTCGTAAGTGTGTACCTTCCTGGTGCAAATACATCTGCTACTTTACCTTCATTTACAAAAATAGCTACTTGAGATTCTCTTACCGTAAGCTGTGCCCCCATCTTTATTTCATTGTTGGCAACTGGAAAACGATAAACCATCATATCACTACTATCATCAGTCCACTCAATGACTTCAATAAATTGATTCGTAAAAAGATCAAGTAATCCCATAAAACATTCTCCTTTAGTAGTATTTATATAATCCTATTGGTAATCTTATTTTATTTTACCAAAAATTTCTGATGAAATATATGGTTTTAGTTATATACTATTGTAATTATCTAAATTCTATTTTAAGTACAACTTATATTTGATTCTAAGTAATATATTAATCAAAAAAACCCTTGATATTCAATCAAGGGTTTATACTAAATATTAAAGATAATCTCTATCAAACAAATTTATTAAATCTTCTCTAGATAATGTTTCAATCAAACTACTATTTTTAAGCTCTCCTGTAAGAATACTATTAATAAGTTCTTTTTTATCTTCCTGAAGATGAATTATTTTTTCTTCTATAGTTCCTCTTGCAACCAGTTTAATTACCTCTACTGTATGAGTTTGACCTATTCTATGAGCTCTATCTGTAGCTTGATCTTGAACAGCTGGATTCCACCATGGGTCAAGGTGAATAACTAAGTTTGCAGCAGTCAAATTCAAACCAGTTCCTCCAGCCTTCAATGAGATTAAAAATACATTTTTATCTTCATTTTTGTTAAAATCTTGCACCATTTTTATTCTATCCTTTGGCTTTGTTTTCCCATCTAGGCGAAAATATTCTATTTTTTCTTTGCTTAGCTTCTCTTGAATTTTATCTAATGCAGAGGTAAATTGAGAAAATAGAAGAACTTTCCCACCTAATGCACTATGCTCTTTAACTAGTTTCATTGCAATATCTAACTTTCCACTTCCCCCACAGTAATCCTCTGATACAAGCGATGGATCTAAGCATATTTGTCTTAGTTTAGTTAAGTATGAAAGTATATGAAACCTATCATCACTACCATTTTTTATTTTTGATTTTATTGTTTTTATATAATTTCCATATATAGATTTTTGAGGAGCTGTCATTTCAACTAAGAACTTCTTTTCTATCTTATCTGGTAGCTCACTAACCACCTCTTTTTTAGTCCTTCTTAAGATAAATGGTTTAATTAACAACTTAAGCCACTCTAGATTTTCATCTCCACTTTGAACAAATCTTTTTTCAAACGTTTCTTTAGCATACAGATAACCTGGTAATATAAAATCAAATATAGACCAAAGCTCAGTTAAATTATTTTCAATAGGTGTTCCTGTTAATGCAAACTTTGTTTTAGCATTTATTTTTTTTATAGCCACAGTATTTTGAGTTAAAGAATTCTTTATGTTTTGTCCTTCATCTATGACGCAATAATCAAAAGTAATATCTTTATAATAACCTATGTCTCTTTTTAAAACTCCATAAGTTGTTAATATTACATCATATTCATTTATGCCTTCTATTCTTTCAAGTCTTTCTGCTCCATGTAATATTAGCACCTTTAAACTTGGAGCAAACTTATCAAGCTCGTCTTTCCAATTATAAAGTAATGATGTTGGGCATATAATTAAGGTACTTTTTCCTCTTTCAGATAACATGAACGCTATAGTTTGAACTGTTTTACCAAGTCCCATTTCATCTGCAAGTATTCCCCCAAACCCTATCTCGCTCAACATTTTAAGCCATTTAAAACCCTTAACTTGATATTCTCTAAGGCTTCCAATAAAACTATCAGGCACCTTTATATCTAACTTATTAAAATTAGTTAACTTATTTCCTATTTTATTTAACTCTATGGATTCTTTAATGTTTCCTAATACATTGCTTTTTATATTTTCATATAAATATAATGCTTTGCTTTTCTCTATCTTTACATTTCCATCTCCAATATTCTCACTTATATCTAATATTCCAAAAAGATTAAAAAAGTGCTTTATTCCCTCATCTTCAAAATCTAAAAATTCATTGCTCTTTGTTTTATAAAATTTAAGATTTCCTTTGTATGCCTCAAATACATCGTATAATTCATCTTTTCCAATATCCCCTATTCTATATGAAAAATCATAATATCCATCAGTTTCATATAAATCTGAAATAATAGAAGTTGAATTATAGAGTTTCATCTTCTTAAGACCCTCTCCTAAAATTACCTTTCCTAAGGAATGTAGGCTATTTTCTTTTCTTTTTAATATATTAAATAGTTCTTCATCTCCTCCAATAAACATAAATCTATTAGAATGTTTTATAAAACTATTTTTCTCGATTTTCATTAAGAGTTTATCTTCTTTGTTATAATCTCTTATAAACGCATCCTCATTCTTGCTTTCATTTAGAATATTTATTTTTTTGTTACCATAAATTAAAAACACATCGCAATATATTTTATTGTTTTCCAGATAAACGTTAAATTCTGGAATAGCTACATTCGTTGCAAAATTTCTTAAGCCTTCTGATATATTCATTTCTTTTGTAATTCTACTTAGTATGGAAATTAGCTTATTATAGTTATTTATATCTTTCTTATAAGTAACCTTTCCATATAGCTTAAGTTTTTCATGAATAATTGGATAATTCTCGATTTGATTTTTAGATGGCAAGTAAATCTCATTTTTAAAATAATAGACATCATTATTTGAGTTTAGAGAAATAGGAAGTTGCTTGTGCGTTGTTAGTATAATATGATTATTATCCTCTTTTAAGTTAAAGGTTATCGGTAAATCTTTATGGAAAATTGGAACTAAAAATTCTATATAATCATACTTAAATTTAATTTTTTTATTTTCTATCCCCTCTAAGAATGCTCTTAGTTCATTCGGCTTAAGTTTAATTCTCTCACTGCTTGATGATTTTTGTCCTTGATAATATATAGAATCTTTTTCTACTATTCTAGTGAGTCTTGCCGTGCTTACTTTTTCTGACTTTTTAACTTCCTTTACTTCTATCTCTTTTTTATTTTGACTTTCTACCTTCTTATCCTTTAATATTAGGCTTAAAAATTTATAACTTGTGGCGGTTAAATGACTACACATAAATGTATATCCACTTGAAGCAAATTCTTTGAACTCATCACAAGAGCATACAACTCCATCTAATCTTTTCTTCTGTAGATTGATTTTAATATGGGTATCATATTCTTTTGGTTTATTTTCATCTCTAACTTTGCCATAGATATGATATATATTATCTATATTCTTGCTTTTGAAATAAGTAATCATTCCCTTGCTTAAGGCATTTTCCCCTTCTATTTTCATAGCATTCGAAGCAGACTTCAATAATATAGACTTCAATTCAACTAACTTCAAGTTATCACTCCCTTCCACTCATAGATTGTATTATAGCATAGGAATTTCTATATAACTAAAGTAATTGCACTATATACTAAAAGTAATGCCATTATAGTATTAATAATTCCATTATATCTTTCAAAAAACTTCTGGAATACAGCCCCAAACATAGCCCAGGTAAAAACCCCTGTGCATCCAAAGATTGTAATTAAAATAGTAAATACTCCTATTGAAAGAAATGAATTATAATAAGGTGTAACAAAAGTAGAAATTGCTGTTATTCCATATAATATAATTTTTACATTCACAAATTGTAGAATAAAGCCTGTGATAAAATTATCTACTTTTTCTTTACCTTCAACCTTTTCTTGAGGTTTGCTTTTTATTACGTGCCATGCAAGCCATAAAATATAAGCCACTCCTATATATGTCATTATAGGTTTTATTTTTGGAATAATATTAACAAGTACGACGCTAAAAAAGCTACATAATATCATGACTGAAAAGAATCCTGCAAATATCCCTCGAATCAAGCCCTGACTTTTTTTCAAACCATGCTTACCGGCATTAGACATAGCTAAAATATTATTAGGCCCTGGTGTAAATGCTGTTAAAAGTGTAAATGATAAAAATGCTATATAGTTCATAATAATCCCCCTAAATATACTTAAATAGAAAGTGTCTATAGTGACTTACTCATTCACTATACTTTCCGTAAATCAATACTATCAAAGGGCCATATATTTGTAAAATTGATATTTCCGAATTGACAATTCATTTTTACAAATATATTATAAATATATCTTAAGGGGGAGTTAAATGGATATTAGACATTTTAAAACATTTAAAAGCATTGTTGAAGAAGGCAGTTTCTCAAAGGCTGCAGAAAAAATAGGATACACTCAGTCTACTGTTACTTCACAAATTCAGCAACTTGAACAAGCACTTTCAATTAAAATCTTTGAAAAAATCGGGCGTAATATGGTATTGACTCCTCTAGGAAGAGAGTTGATTCCCTACACAAATGAGTTACTTGATACTATAAAGAAAATTGAAAGCATTGGAAAGCATAATGATATTAAAGGCGAATTACGAATAGGAATTGCTGAATCATTAATATCATATAAATTACAAAATGTACTTAAATTATTTAAAGAGCACGCTCCAAGCGTAAATCTGTTTATTATTTCTGAAAACTGTTTTGTTATAAATGATATGCTATTAAAAGGTGAGATCGATATTGGCTTATTATATAATGTTGGAAATCCACAAGATAGCTTGACTTCAGTAGATTTAGCTGATTATACTTTAGCTTTAGTTTGTTCTCCTTTATTTGAAAAGGACGCGGTTGATTTTTGCAAATCGAATCAAAAAATAAGTACAAGCCTTGTTATAAATGAAACTAATTGTATTTACAGAAGAATGCTCGAGAGGTATTTTCGTGAGAATAATATATTCCTAGATAATACTATAGAATTATGGAGCATTGAAACAATAAAAAAATCTGTTGCTAGCAATTTAGGAATATCTTATTTGCCTCGTTTCGTAGTTGAAGAAGAACTTGAAAATAATAAATTAAATGAGCTTAAAATAGGATGCTCTGATGCCAAAATCACTGCTATATATTCCTATCATAAAAACAAATGGATTAGTCCTGCTATGTCTTTATTTATGCAGCTAGTACGAGAGGATTTTAAAATATAATAAGTATAAATGGTCAGGAAACTCTTAAATTCTCCTGACCATTTATATTCTTATATATTTATTTTCTTGCCATATATAACTCTATAGTATCATGAATATGAAAAATATCTCCATAGCCAATAATAGCTTGTTCAATCTCACTTTCAAATAATTGCTTTGTATGTTCTGGCATAGCCCTATGATCTGAATAGGTATTTAGTAAAGAAATGTACTCACTGGCAGAAAATTTTCGATTCCCATTATATAACTTCATTTCTAAATCTTTAAATCCATAGGATTTTATAGTTTCTGATATCCTTTTATAACGCTCACTAGATGGTTCTACTATTCTCATATTTGATGGCCTGTATTTTTGATATATACCTTGAATCTTTTGGTGCAGCAAATCATCCTCTTTAGCTGCAAAAGGTTTATTCCAGAAAAGAGCTATTACTCCATTATCCTTTAATAATCTATGAACCTTTGGATAACCTATATCCTCTGGAATCCAATGAAAGGCTGTGGCGGAATAAATTATATCAATGCTATTATCTTCACATTCAAAATCCTCAAAAGAAACATTACATACTTTAAAATTTTTATATTCCGTAAACTTTTCTCTAGAATATTCTGCTAGGTTTTCTCCTAATTCAACTGCAGTTACAATGCATCCAGTTTCAAGAAAAGGAGTTGTTGCTTGTCCTGTTCCTATTCCAACCTCTATTGCCTTTTTATCTTTTTTAAGCTCAGAATATTGAATAATATCATTGAATAGTTCTCTACAGTATGTTGGTCTCATCTTATCATAATTCTCTGCATCTTCATTAAACGCAAAACGTAAATCCATATTATACCTTCTTCCTCTACTCTTCATAACAAATAACAGGCGTTCCCTCTTCGATATTTTCGAAAATTGTTTTGGCTAAATATAATGGAGCATTTACACATCCATGAGTTCCATTACTCTTATATATCTCTCCTCCAAAAGAATACCTCCAACTTGCATCATGTATTCCTATATTTCCGTTAAAAGGCATCCAATAGGTCACATCTGCTTCATAATTTTCACCTCTTAACGTTGATCCTTTTTGTTTATAATTAAGCATATATGTCCCAAGCTTAGTAGAATTTCCTCTATTCGGGTTTCCTGTTACTACATCCCCTTGGGTTATAAGCTTTCCATCTTTATAAAACCATAAATGTTGTCTTGTTATATCAATTTCTACATAAGTTCTTCCTATATCATCATCATCCCTATATAAAGCCCTTTGAGTATATATAGGCTCCTTTTCTGATACTTCACCAATCTTTATATTTTCCAATAATGCCTTTGCTTCTTCTGTACTATTAAGCTTCCATCCATAAAAACCACCTTTAACCTCTACCATTTTACCTATAGATGATTTAAACTTTCTCGTTATACCCACTGTATCATATTTACTTCCTAACCCTTGTAAATATTCTTTAACTGCATTTTCGCTTATTACTACTTCCAAATTCTCATCGATACTTAACCACTTACTTATTGTCTCTCCATCTAATACTTCACTTTTACTCCCAAATTTATAAGTAACTTTTGTTGTTACATATTTATCGAGTAAATTTTTAGTTTCAGTAGTCTTGGCAGATTTTAAAGTGTACTTTGGATTTTCATAGCATTGATTGTTATTTAAGTCTAATTTAGTGTCTCCTTGTAGTATACTATTTTCTATGGCTTTATTTAAGTTTTCTTTAAGCACCTTATTACCATATACCTCTTCAATCACTTCATATGAACCCTTTGAATATTTAAAACTTACATTTTTAGGTTCAATAATATCTTTCTTTAAGCAACCTAATTCATTTATCTTATTCCCCAAATTAGCTTTATTGTAGGAATATAAATCATTTACATAATACTTTTGCTTTTTTAATATTGCTATTATCCATTTAACTGACTTTTGCTTTTCATAAACTTCAGAGATACTAGTATGTTCATTATATTTCATATCTATATCTTGTCCTATTATTTCTTCTGTTACTCCATTTCTTTCACTTAACTGTAACTTATAACCCTTAACGTGACTTTCAAATATACCATCTACATCTTTATGTGACTTTAAGGAAACATCTACTCCATTTATTACTGTATTAAAAAAGAAATGCTTTGTAAAATATAATGAAACACTCAAATATATTAGTACAATTGAAGCTACTACGATAATAATATTTCCTATAGTTTTATTCCATAAAACCTCTTTAATATTGCTGTTTTTCATATAGATCAATAACCCTTCATAAAAAATACTGACATATTATTCTTCCTAATAATATGTCAGTATTTTTATTTTTAGTATATAAATCTATTGCATATCTTTATTTAAGTTTCAAAGAAATTTTCACTTTGATTAAATCACTATTTTCTATAATTATTTCACCTTCATGCTCTTTAATTATTTCATTACATAAATATAATCCTAATCCTCTACTATCTACAGTAGTCTTAGTAGTAGATTTTACAAAAGGTTCAAATATATTATTAAATATTTCATCTGGAATAGGCTTGCTGCTATTTATAACTTCAATAAAATATCTATCTTCCACAATATATGACTTAACGTATATTTCATCTCCACCATATGAGTACTTTATAGCATTATCAATTATATTAATTATTACTTGCCTAATTTTATCCTCTTGTGCTTTAACAATTCCGCATCCTATATTTTGAATTATCCTTAAGGAGTATTTTTCTGCTTTTATGCTCATATCATTACAACTTTGAGTAATAAGCTTTCCCATATCTACTTCCTTAAAATCTTCTTTTATAACATATAATCCTTTAGATACTTCTATAAGTTCTAAAACTAATTTATGAAGCCTTTCGCTTTCTGAATAGATCCGCTCAATAGCTCTTTTGTCAAATTCTTTATCCTCAACCATGCCTGTTAGTAATAATTCAGCATATCCTGATACGGCTGTTAATGGTGTCTTTAACTCATGTGTCACACTATTAAAAAAATCTCTTCTACCCCTTTCAAGTCTATAAACTTTTTCTTCTTCTGATTTAATAGTTTCTATTTGCTCTCTTATTCTATCTCTCATCTTTATAAATTCTCTTGCGAGTATTGCAACTTCATCTTTTCCATGCTCATCAATTGAAATACTATATTCCCCATCACCTAACTTTATTATTGCATCTGTTAATTTACTAATTGGTTTAGTTATCTTATTAGTCATAAGAAATAAAAACATAAAAATACATATAAATATTCCAACTTCTATAATATTTATAATATTTATTGTATTTCTATAGGTTGCATATTCTGCATCATAATCCTTTACTATACTTGTAAAGCCTAAATAATTATTCTCAATATATATAGGATATGTTAAAACTGCAGTTACTCCAGTATTTCTATATTTAAGATCTACTACTGCCTTACCTTGCAAAACCATATCACTACTTTTCTTCACTATATCTCTAAATTCTTCTTCTATATCTCCTTCAACTATCTTATTATTTACATCAGTTATATCGCACTGACATTGATAATTAAGAGAAATATATTTTACTATATAATTTCCTTCTTCAACTAACGCTTCTTTTTTATCCTTCGAATTATTGGCTACAAGCTTATATTTAATATATTCACTTGTACTATTCATTACTTGCTTTAGAGAATTGTTTATCCCCTTCTCCATATTAGAATTTAAAACATTTGTTATGGCAACATTCATCACAATTAACGAAATTATTAGTATAAATACTAATCCAGCTATAAATTTATATCTTATCTTCATATAAGTTACCTCATGACGTACCCTACACCGAAAACTGTGTCTATTATAGATGTTGCCCCATTTTCATTATCTAACTTACTTCTTAATCTTCTTACATGAACATCAACTGTTCTAAGTTCTCCGTCATAGTCAAAACCCCATACCTTATCTAAGATATCTTCTCTTGAAAAAACCTTTTTTCTATTCTTAATAAAAAACTCAAGCAATTCATATTCCTTAGGTTTAAGCTTAACTTCCTCATTGTTTTTATATACAATCCTGCCCTCTAGATTCACTTTAACATTTTTATTTAATTCAATATAAGTTTCAGCGGTCTTCTCCTTATATTTACTTACTCTTCTCATTGCAACCTTTACTCTAGTTAATACCTCTTTTATATGAAACGGTTTAGTAATATAATCATCTGCACCTAATTCTAGCCCCAAAACCTTGTCCACAATATCATTTCGTGCAGTTAACATAATTATAGGAATAGAGTATTTACTATTTATCTGCCTGCATAATTCAAAACCACTTTCATCAGGTAAGTTTATATCTAGTAGCACCAAGTCTGGCTTGAAAAAACTCAAGGTGTCTTTTGCATCTTTTGATAAGTATACTCCTCTAACTATATAACCATCTGCCCTCAATGCAGATACTAAAATATCATTTATAGATACTTCATCTTCAACTACTAATACCTTAAATTCCATTAAAAAGTCTCCTTACTATTTATATTTGAAATATTATTGAATCTCCATTAGGCCATTACTAGTTCTCCCACTTCTAGTAATAACCTAACAATAATCATTAGTAAGTGTGTTTAATTTTGATTTTTAATAACTGTTACGGAAGATATTGTTCTTCTATCTTTACTACTACATTATTTTCTAGATATACGTAGCATAAAGTTCCGGGAATTACAACTGCTACTGAATCATGTTCTACGATAGATTTTAATTTTTCATAACTTGCTTTGTACTGTTTCATAGAATTGTTATTATCACCAACTCTGTGTCCACAAACAGTTATCTCTGCATTTGGAGATATTTCATAAGTCTTTATACTCTTATTTTTATTTCTAATATAAACACCATCAAGAAGCCTTCCATCTGGAGGCAGCTCAACCCCATCTTCCTTTGCTGCATTTTCTGCTGTATAATCTTTACCATCCTTATCTAAGAAAAACTGTACTTCATCATAATCTAAATATCTTTTACCATTTTTCTCATATACTTTACTAATCCAACCAATGATTTTTACTTTTTGAATCTTCATTACATTTAGTGTTAACTCAATAGTTCTGTCGTATTGCTCTACTTTTCCAATATACTTTTGGCTACCTATCTTACTTGTATCAACATTATTACTAGTCCAAGTAACGTCCACTTCTTTTTCTTCATTATTTATCTTTACTTTAACTTTACTTGGCAAGGTATATTTATTATTTTCATAAACATTTGCAGATAATTTTGTAACTTCAAATTTTGATTTTATATCATTTAATATTTGAGTCATATTTTCAATATCCACATCATTATTTATAGCAAGCTTTACAATATAATAAGCATCATCTAATCTTTGTTTTTCCATATACTTATTTTTTATTTCTATATAGGCTCCTTTATTAGCCTTATCCATTGAAAGTGCTTTCTCAAAACTAGTTTTAGCATCATCATATTTGCCGGCATTTAAATAATCTGTTCCATCAGAAATACATTTCTTTATTTCTTCTTCTTGCATAACCGCTTCTTGCTTAACATCATCTGAAAGTATATTTGTTTTTTCTTTATTTCCGCAACCTGAAATAGTAAATAGTAATACTAGTGATAATAAAAATAATACTCCTTTTTTTCTCATGATTTCTCACTCCTATATTTAATATACCTAAATACTAACACCCCACTTTTACCAAAATTAACAGACTTGTTTCCAGGTTGTTTCCACACAAAAAATTTTTTAAACTTATTTTCAATCTTTAAATATTTGTCTTATAACTATACTTATATTTTAAGCAATCATTAACCCAAATATATACTATTATGTATTTAACTATAAATATAGTATATTTTTTTCACAAAATTGTTTACATTAATTGTATATACAACTATAATATGATTACAAATAGTTGTATATACAATTAATTTTCAAGGAGAATATTATGATAACCAAAAAGCAAGGTGGGTTTTTAATCTCTAAAATACATCAATTATCTGGGCGTATTTTTACCAAGAAACTTAAGAACTATGATTTTTATGATATAAACTCAGCTCAAGGAAGAATTATATTTGTGTTATGGCAAAATGATGGGATATCAATTCAAGAATTAGCAAAAAAAACTGCACTAGAAAAATCGACTCTTACAAGAATGCTCGAAAGGCTTGAGGGTTCAGGATATATTAATCGTATTCCTTCAAAAGATGACCGTCGCAAGATTATAGTGACGCTTACCAATAAAAATGAAAAGCTTAAAGATTATTATGAACAAGTTTCTAATGAAATGTTGAACCTATTTTATAAAGGCTTCACAGAGCAAGACATAGATATCTTTGAAGCTTATCTTACTAAAATCTATTCCAATCTTTTAAACTTTGAAGAAAGTTTAAGCAAAATAAAAAAATAAATATATAAGGGGGAACTCAAATTGAGTAATGAAGAGATTATAAAAAAATCAATTGAACTAATGGATAGCTGTAATATAGCTATGGTTGGATCAAATGGTGATGATGGATTCCCAAACATCAAGGCCATGATAAAAATAGAAACTGAAGGACTCAGCAAAATCTGGTTTAGTACAAACACCTCTAATAAAAGAGTTGCACAATTTAGAAAAGATCCGAAAGCATGCGTTTATTTTACCGATCTTGAAAAATGGACAGGCTTAATGCTAGTAGGAAACATTGAAGTACTTGAAGACCCCAAGATAAAGGAAAGATTCTGGTCTGATGGCTGTGAAGTATATTACCCTCTCGGAGTAACAGATCCTGATTATTGCATTTTATGTTTTACTGCTAAATGGGGAAACTATTATAAATCTTTAATCAACACTACATTCGAATTATAACTTACTAAAAGCTTGCTAAGTGTATAGCAAGCTTTTTATTTTTGTTTGTTTTAGAAACACTTTGTTCATATGCACCGAATTGAATTTATTTTTTATGTATGATATACTAACTGGACAGTTAGTATTATTGATGAGAGGCCGTGTTAATTTGGATAAAAACAAAGTTCAGGATACAAAACAAAAGCTAATAGATGCAGCTATTGAAGTTTTTTCTGAAAAAGGTTTTGACGGCGCCAGAGTAGACGAAATTGCAGCTAGAGCTAATATAAATAAGGCTATGCTTTATTATTATTTTAATAGCAAAGAAAAACTTTTTGAAGAACTAATTAAGCAATATAAAGAGGATGTAAAAAATTTAAAAAATAGCTTACTTAAAGACATTGACCTAGATAATGACAAAGATATAGATAAGCTATTTGCGGGAATGTATGATTTTATGTATGAAAAGAAGGATATCCTAAGAATTATTATGATAGAATCTCTTAAATCTACTTCTCAAGATGTTACAATATTTAGTTCTCTTCTCCCTTCCGTAGATCTTAAGTTGTCAAACTTAAAAGACAAAGGAGTAGAGGTTGAAGATACAACAAGTGTTATGATTAATTCTTTTTTCTATATGCTTTTACCTGCAGCTGGATTTATTATTTTAGGCGATAGATGGATGGATTTTTATGGCTTTGATAAAAAGGAAGCTAAAAAGAAATTCTTAGAAAGCTATAAGGAAATAAGAAAAAACTTTATTCACAAAAAAGTTAATAAGGAAAAATAGCAGATATATTTTTATATTTGCTATAATTTTTAATTTTTTGTTAACTAAATAGTTAGTTAACACATTTTATATTTTTTAGAAAGGAAGTGTAATATGGATAAACATGATGAACGCTACATGTGGCTATGTCTTTCAGTTATAGTTGTAGGAACCTTTATGGCAATTCTTGATTCAAGTATAGTAAATGTTGCTATTCCAAAGATGATGACTATTTTTGGTGCAGCTGAAAATCAAATTGAATGGGTACTAACAGGCTATATGTTAACTATGAGTATAGTAATACCTCTTACGGGTTATTTAACTGATAGATTTGGTGGAAAGAATATTTATATTTTTGCGTTAATTATCTTTACAATAGGTTCTGCACTTTGTGGATTGGCTACTAGTACAAATACTATGGTAGCTTCTAGAGTTGTGCAAGCGATTGGGGGCGGCATGATTATGCCTGTAGGTATGACTATGCTACTTCAAACTGTACCCCTTGAAAAGCGTGGATTAGCCTTAGGGGTCTGGGGAATTGCTGCTATGGCTGCTCCCGCAATTGGACCTACACTAAGTGGATACATAGTTCAATATATGAATTGGAGATTGATATTTACAATTAACATCCCTGTAGGAATCATCGGTGTCACTTTAGCAGTTTTTCTTCTAAGGAACTCTCCAAAAAATTATGATAAAAGATTTGATTTTGGCGGAGCTATTACATCTGCGACCTGTTTATATACGTTGCTACTAGGTCTAGCAAAAGTTTCTGATAAAGGTTGGACATCTGCTTATACAATTGTGTTATTTACCATATCTTTCGTGTCCTTAATCGCCTTTATTTTTATAGAATTAAATCATTCTGAACCGTTATTAGACCTTAGGGTAACTAAAAATTTCCCATTCACCCTAAGTTTAATAATAAGTACCGTAACTACTATAGCTATGTTTGGGGCAATATTCTTAATGCCTATTTATATGCAGAACTTAAGAGGGTATTCTGCAATGCAAAGTGGAATGATGATGCTTCCTCAAGCCATAGTTACGGGAATAATGATGCCAATAAGCGGAAAACTCTTTGACCGTTATGGAGCAAAGTGGCTTACTATTATTGGACTTATCATAGTATCAGGTTGTACTTATATGCTAAGCAAATTAACCTTAGATACTCCCTATAGTACTGTTACATTAATAATGGCTGTAAGAGGCTTTGGTAACGGGCTTGCTATGATGCCAATGCAGACTGAAGGTATGAACTCAGTTCCTCAGGAACTAACTGCAAGAGCTACTGCATTGAATACAACTATTAGACAAGTTGCTGGATCTCTTGGTATAGCTATATTAACCACAATTCTTCAAAGCAGACAAGCTTTCCATACAGTAATATTTGGGCAATCAATAAATACTAATTCTCCTACACTTGCAAAAGCTCAAGCCTTACTACAAGGAGCTGCTACTGTAAAGGGAATGAATCCCTCAGAGGGAAAAAGCTTATTGTTTTTACAAGTATACGGGCAGGTTGCAAAATCTGCAACAGTAGTAGCAATGAATGATACCTTTATTGTTGCGACCGGAATATGCGTCGCAGGTGTAATAATATCATTTTTTATAAAGAAAAAATCATCGAATCAAAATAGTAATGAAATTGAATCAGTAAATATGGAATCATAATTACAATATTAAGGAGGATATATATGGATAAATCATTAAAGACAACTACTTCAAAAAAAAGTAAAGGGAAATTAATAATTGCAATAGTTGCAGTATTAGTAATTGCTTTAGGTGGTTTTGGTATTAAGTATTATATAGAGCAAAAAAGTTATGTAAGTACAGATGATGCTAAAATAACTGGAGATATTTTAAATGCCAGCTCAAAAATACCTGGCAAAGTTGTAAAAATTAATGTTCATGAAGGTGACACCGTAAAAAAAGGTCAAGTATTATTCACTCTAGAAACTGAACAACTTCAATATCAATTAAACCAAGCTCAAGCAGCTTTAGATGTAGCTAAAGCTCAACTATCAAAAGTTGAAGGTGGTGCTAGAGCTGAAGAAGTTGCTGGTGCTCAAGCCCTTGTAGATCAAGCTAGTGCTTCCCTAGGAGGAGCTGATACAACAAAGTCAAACCTTCAAAATACCTTAAATGACGTCCAATCTCAATACAACAGTTTAATAGCCCAAATGAGTAGTTTCAAGAACCCTGATACAGGAGATTTTGATGCTAATTATGCTATAAAACAATTAGATACTGCAAGAGCAAAAGGCTTGCTTACAGAAGCAGAGTATACTGTAAAAGCCCAAGCTGTTGAACAATTATTCCAAGGTAAACTACAATATGAAAATCAAATAAATCAATTAAAAGGACAAATTAAAACTGTTGATTCTCAAATTGATACTGCAAAAGCTGGCTTAGATGGAGCAAAAAGTAAGTTAAACTTAACAAATGCCGGAGCTTCTGATAAGGATGTTGCAATAGTTGAAGCTCAAGTTAGTGCTGCACAAGCTTCTTATGATCTTGCTAAATTAAACTTCAGCAATTCAGAAATAAAAGCTCCTGCTGATGGAACTGTTGTTCAATTAAATATACATGAAGGTGATATGATAGCTGCTGGTCAAGCCGCTGTTTCTGTAGTAGATTTAAGTAAACTTCAAGTAACAGCTAATATCTTAGAAGGTGACTTAGAACACATAAGCCCAAGCGAAAAGGTTACTATGACTATTGATTCTTTCCCTGGTGCTACTTTTACTGGTACAGTTAAGGAAAGTGCTTTAGCAACCTCTTCAGTTTTCAGCTTATTTAGCACTGAAAATGCATCAGGTAACTTTACTAAGGTAAGTCAAAGAGTGCCTGTTAAAATAACTTTAGATTCAACTGACAAGACATTAATTCCTGGAATGTCTGTAGAAGTTAAAGTAAAGATTAAATAGTAATAAACAATGCCTGATTAAATGGAGATTCCCACTTAGTCAGGCATTATTTGTTTTAATTTATTTTATACTGTTCTATTCAGCTGCTTGTGCATCTGCTTTAGTCTGATGAACTGTACCATGTGGATGTTGAGGTGGTGCATAGATAGAATATACCTTTAATGGCCTATTTCCAGTATTGATAACATTATGCCATGTACCTGCAGGTATCATAATTGCAAATTCATCATAAACTTTCGCTTGAAAATCCAATCTATCCTTATCCTTTCCCATTTTAACGAGTCCTTCACCATCTTCAAGACGAATAAACTGATCAACCTCTGGATGAATTTCTAAACCTATATCATCTCCAACGTCTATACTCATTAAGGTAACTTGTAGATGTTCTCCTGTCCATAATGCTGTACGAAAAGTATTGTTTTGTTTTGTAACATCATTAATGTTAACAACAAAGGGTTGTGGACCATAATCCTTAAGTTGAATTGGATTACTTTCCATTACTGGTTCTGGGAAGAAGAATCTTGAATCATACTCTGCTGCATCGACATAAAGATCTTTTGGATAATTCATATCATATGCTGGTGGATTAAAAAAATAAGGATTTGGATAGTTGCTATAGTATGGGCTATACATTGGTGGAGCTATGAAATAAGGGTTTGGATATCCCCTATAAGTACTATACATCTTATTTCTCCCTTATAAAGTCTTGCTGAATTATAATATGTTCTATATTTAGGAATTGTGATTATATATCATATCCATGATATTTCCTAAGATATTTTGATTTTATTATATTAAACCTTATAATTTAATTCCTTCAAATGCATAACCTATAAGCCTTTTTATAAAGGTCTCATCAATTTCTGCTCCTGTTATTAATAATCTATAAAATATTGGGCCCCAAATTAAGTCTATAATTGACTCTAAGTCCAAGTCTTTTTTTATTTCTCCTCTCAAAATACCACGTTCTAAAATCTGTCTTGAAATATTTCGTCTTGGAATAAAATATGCTTCCCGATAAATATCAGCTAATTTAGGATCGTATTGTCCTTCTGCTATTATTTCTGTAATTACATTTCCTTTTCTAGTAGTTAAAAACTTTACAAAATTATCTACTTGAATGAGCATATCCTCAAGGGTTGACCCCGTATTAGGTATTGGAAGCTCAACATTGGTAGCATTTAAAAAACCATCCATAACAACTGCTGCCTTATTGGGCCACCATTTATAAATAGTAGCTTTACTCACTTTAGCTCTTTCTGCGATTTTTTCCACAGTTACTGTTCCAAATCCAGTCTCAATTAATAAATCATATGCTGCATTAAGAATGTCCGATTTTGTTTTTTCACTTCTTGGGCGGCCTAACTTTTTCTCCATATAAATACCTCCATAATAATCCCTAAAGAAAATATATACATAATAAACTATACGTATATTATAATATATATTTTTTCAATTTCAATAAAAACACCTCTTTACAATACTAAACGTATAGTATATTATATATTTATAAACTATGCGTTCAGTATTATTAATTTAAAGGAGTCGATTTATATGGAAAATCTAAATTTTGAATTTTCAAAAACTAAACCTATATTAACTAATTTATTAATTATGGTTATGGCTATAGCCTGTGGACTTACTGTTGCAAACTTATATTATATACAACCCTTACTAGCTGATATAGCTAAGACCTTTAATGTAAGTGAAGTTAGCGTAGGTTCTGCAGCAATGTTAACTCAAATAGGCTACGCAGTTGGAATGATATTTATATTACCCCTTGGAGATATAAAAGAAAGACGTGGATTAATTACATTAATGCTTTTATTTTCAGTCCTAGCTCTTACCTGTATGTTTTTCTCTCAAAATATATCAATGCTAATGATCTCATCTTTTGCAGTTGGATTTACTTCTATTATTCCTCAACTTATTATTCCCTTGGCAGCTCAATTATCTAATCCAGAAGAAAGAGGGAAAATAATAGGAACAGTCATGAGTGGTTTATTAATTGGAATTTTAGTATCTCGTACCTTTAGTGGTATTTTAGGTGGTTATTATGGCTGGAGAATAGTATACATTATTGCAGCAGTTATGATGATTATTTTAATGATTGCTTTAAATAAACTAATACCTATATGTAATCCTGTTTCTAATGTTAAATATACTGAATTATTAAAATCTATGGTTAGATTAATTAAAACTGAATCTACTTTAAGAGAAGCATCTATTAATGGAGCTATGATGTTTGCAGCTTTTAGTGCATTTTGGACATCTCTTACATTTCTACTTGAAAGTTCCCATTATAATATGGGGCCTCAGGCAGCTGGTTTATTTGGTTTAGTTGGAATCAGTGGTGCTTTAGCTGCTCCTTTAGTGGGAAGATTGGCTGATAAGAAAGGTCCCAGATTTGTTATAGGTATTTGTATATCCATAGTTATACTATCTTACTTACTATTTCTTTTACTTGGCTTTAAAGTATTTGGATTGATCTTAGGTGTTATTTTGCTTGACTTAGGAGTTCAATCTTGTAATGTTTCCAATCAAACAAGAGTGCATTCTTTAAATGAAGAAATGCGTAATAGAATTAACACAGTATATATGGTGAGTTTTTTTCTCGGCGGCGCATTTGGTTCTTTCCTAGGCTCTTATAGCTATGCTCACTTTGGTTGGTATGGGGTTTGTGCCTTTGGAATAGCAACTCAACTGGTAGCAATAGTTGTCCATAAAACTGCCAAATAATTCGATAAATATATATGTGTTAGCAAATCAAGGTTCTATAAAGTGGACTAAACTACTTCTATAAGAAAATAAGGACTTACTAATTAGTAAGTCCTAAATTCCTCCATTAATATTGAGTATACTTTTGCATCTCTTGGCTGCCCTTTAATAATCACTTCTTTTCTTAATGTTCCTTCATATGTCATTCCTAACTTTTTTAATACTTTCTCAGATGCTATATTATTTGCCTCACACTTTCCTTCAATACGAATAAATTCCATTCTATCAAAGCCAAACTTAATTACCTCATTTAATGCCTCTGATGCAATTCCCTTTCCCCAATATTGACTGCTTATAACTGCCCCAATAGAAGCAGCTTTATCTAACTTAAAGTAACAACTAACTGTTCCGATTATCCTATTATTAACCTTATCAATAACTGACCAGACTATGGATTTTCCCTCATTCATTCCTTTAATCAAGTTTTTCAAATGATTATAAGTTACATTTTTATCTTCATGCTTTTCTCTTGGTACGTAGTAAGTAGTTTCTTCATCCGAAAAGACCTCAAATAATTCATCAGCATCTGTTATAGCCAACACTCTAATAATCAACCTATCCGTTTCAAACCTCGGACAATTATCTTCGTTAATATGCAATTATTTTTCCTCCGCATTTAAATTTATACCAACATCAGTATCTTTATCTTTTTTAGATAATCTATAAAAAGTTAATATTGCTCCAACAAGACTTATTACTCCTGCTGTTATATATACAATCCTCATTCCATATATAAATGCATCATTTCTTCCTGCTACATAATCAGTAACACGATATCCAATCTTAGAACTCATCATACTATATAAAAGTGTTGTTGCTAAGGCTATTCCACATACCATGCCTAGATTTCTTACAAGTGCGTTTACACTTCCTGCTATTCCGAGCTTATTTTTTGGTACGGTTGACATTATCAAAGAATTATTAGGTGATTGAAATAAGCCCATACCAATAGACATTGCTCCAATAAACATCACCATAATTAGCAAAGTTGATTTTTCATTTAATGATGACATTAGTAATAATCCTACACTTATTAATACCAACCCTATAAAAGTTAATTTTTCTGATCCAATGTTATCTGATAGCTGCCCACTAACTGGTGCTGCAACTGCTAAAATTAAAGGATAAACCATAAGTATTAATCCGGTATGTTCTGGCGTATAATTCATTACATCTTGAAGGTAAAATGGCAAAATAATATTATTGCAGAATATCGCTACAAAGGTTATGAATCCACAAAATATACTTAAGGAAAATAATTTATTACTAAATATACTTAACTGTAAAAGCGGATTCTTTTTTCTCTTCTCAACAAATATAAATGCTATAAATGAAATAATTGCTACTGCGAAGCTCACTAAAATTATTGGGTTTGTAAAGCCACGGCTTAATCCTTCTTCTAATGCTCCAAAAAGCGGCACTATAGTAAGCATAAATAATATAGCTCCTATATTATCAATCTTTCCCTGTGCAGTTTTGTGATTCTTTGGTAATAGCTTGAAAGCATAAAATAATGCAATTATTCCTATTGGTACATTTATTAAGAATATAAATTCCCAACTTGCTGTACCCACTATAATTCCACCTAATCCTGGACCTATTAATGATCCTAAGGCTACAGAAGTTCCTAAAAAGCCAAGTGCTTTTCCTCTTTCATTCCCGGGAAATACTTCTGTGATAATACCTTGATTATTTGCCATAGTTCCTGCTGCTCCTATAGCTTGCACAATTCTTGCTATAATTAATACTGGAAAAGACTTTGTTATTCCACATAGCAGAGATCCCAGGGTAAATAACCCCAAACCAAATTTGAACATTTTTGCTTTTCCAAACATATCTCCTAATCTTCCAAAAATTAATACTGTCCCTGCTATTGCTATTAAATAACTTGTTGCTACTAATTGAATACTGGATGTTGTTACATTCAATTCTTTAGCCATTTTAGGCAAAGCAACATTTACAATACTTCCATCCAATGCCGACATTAATGTGGACATTAATACTACAATTAGTATCGACCATCTACTTCTATCATTATTTGCTTTTTCCACTTAATTTCCTCCTATACATTAGCTCTAACTTAAATAAAAGCCTATAGTAATAGTCTTTACCTACAAAGGCATTACTCCTCTTCCTTTAATCTTTTACTTCTATCTAAAATCTTCTTTAAATAACACCTTAATAAAATCATTAACTGGATGATTTTTTCTTAAATCTTTACGTTTGATAAAATATATTACAACCTTGTTAAACTCATTAGTTAATCCATGGATTTTTATCTTATCATTTCCCTTTATTAAGTTTTTGGGCAATAGAGATATCCCCATATCATCTTCAACAAACTTTATAATTGCTTCAAGAGAATCAACCTCAATAATTCTTTGAATTCCTTTATTAATATTAACCCATTTTTCTAAAATAGACCGATAAGGACAATCAATATTACTATTAATAATAATAGGCTTTTCTAATAAGCCTTCTGTTGCTTTATTTTCAACTGAAGATATAATCGCGATATCTTCTACAAAAGTAAATGCTTCATTAATACTTTCATGTTTGGGCTTAACATTTGTAAATGCACCATCAAGTTCTCCTCTGATAATTTGCTCTTCTAAATTTATTTGCTTATCAGTTTTTAGAGATAAAATTACATCAGGATAGTCTTCAGAATATTTTTTTAACCATTTAGGAGCTATTGAAGCTGCTATTACTTGTGTCGCCCCTATTTTTAAATAATTATTACTACTATTTTCTTTAAATTCAGATTTAGCTTCATCAATTAATCGTATAATTTGTTCAGCATACTCAAGTAGCCTTTTCCCATCATCAGTTAATGAAATACCTTTATTATGTCTTATTAGTAATTCAGTCTCTAATTCTTTTTCAAGTGCTTTTATTCGCAAAGTTACATTTGATTGAACATATCCCATCTTTATGGCTGCCTTAGAAATAGACTTTTCATAAGCTACAATTTTAAATATTTTTAAATCGTTAATTTCCATCTTTAATTACCCTCTTTACTTAACAATAAGTATATTATTCTTGGTATTACTTAAAATGATATTTGTCATGATTTATAACTATTATACACAAAGTTTAAATAGAAATATAATGAAACTAAAGGTACCTTCATGAAATATAAAAGGAGAGGATAAAATGATAGCAACACAATATAAAATCACTTTACCAAGTGATTATGATATGAATATAATCAAAGAACGAGTGAGAACTAACGGCTTTAAAACTGATGGTTTTGATGGTTTGAGATTTAAATTATATCTAATTACAGAGAAAGATGAAAATAATAACCTTCAAAATAGTTATTCACCTTTATATCTTTGGAAGGATAGTAATGGGTTAAATAAATTTTTATTTAATGGATTTTATGATAATATACTAGCTTCTTTTGGATGGCAGCAAGTAAATATAGGAATTCCCTTAATTGATAAACTCTCAAGTAAAATTTCAGATATTAAATATCTATTTGAAATCACAGGAAATATTGAACCACAATTTAGTTTAAATAACTATAAAGAAAAATTTGAAAAGGAACTCCCATCAATTGAAGATACAGAATATATTGTTATATATAATCCGGATAAATGGAAATATAGTGCTTTTTACTTTATTGATGATTTAAATAAAATAGAAACAGAAAAAGGGACTATTTATAATATACTTCATATATCTCAATAAATACTCAAACTAATAAAGCACCAACGCAGACATTATATACAGCTCCTTTATTCATATAATATAAATTGGACTTACCTTATGACGGCAAGTCCAATCTTATTTCTAAATAATATATAATTAATTATAGTTTTTCATATAATTTCATGCAAATAGGTGATTTTTAATCATCTAAAAATAAGGAATTATGATTATACCCTTTATAGTATTAGGCTTAACTCTACACACCAAGTCTATAATTGTCAATATCCCTATACTCTCCAAACTTCATTCCCACTTCTTTAATCGTTCCACAAAATTCAAATCCAAACTTTTCATGTAACTTTTGGCTAGCTTCATTTCCTGATGTAATAACAGAAACTACCGTATGTGTCCTTTCATCTTTCTTAGCTTCCTCCAAAATAAACTCCATAAGAGCAGCTGCAATTCCCCTTTTCCTATAATCTGCCCCTATATATATTGAAAGCTCTACAGTTGACTTAAATGCTTCCTTCTCACGATATGACGACAATGATGCATATCCGGCAACACAATTGTCCACTTCTGCAACATATAAAGGATGATTTCCTACATTATGCGCATAAAACCATTCTTTCCATTCCTCCAAGGTTTTCATCTCTAAATCCAAAGTAGCTACTCCATTCTTTACTTCATAATTGTATATCTCTAAAAGTTCATCCAAATCCTTAATTTCAGCTTTTCTTATTATCATTAATAGTAACTCCTTTTCTTTTAAAACTTCTGATTTTATGCTTATTAAGTTCCTATTTATAGAATAAGTATTACCTTCTATCCTTAAGAACCCCTATAAACTATCTTAGAACATAAAATATCATAAAAATTATACCATATAATTAATATACTTTATTCTATATTTATGTCAGTTTACCCTATACTTTTTTATTCCTTCCTCTTTATACTACTAGTAGCCATATTCTTAAGTAAAGATATTGTGAAAGAAGAAATAAATTTCATCTATTGATAAATAGTGGAAAAAATATTAAAATTAAGAAAATCAATTTATGCTCTCTTCAAAAATATGTAGTTATTTAATACATATGTTGAGTCACTCTAATAAAAAGTATTATTAATTAAAATTTAATTTATATTGGGGGAATTTTAATGGAAGTTGTAAAGTTTAAAGAATTTAGAGACAAGGTTTATCAAAATGTCTCAAAAGTTATTATCGGTAAAGAAGACATAATAGACAAAGTACTTTGTGCCTTTATTTGTAATGGACATGTACTAATGGAAGATGTTCCTGGCCTAGGTAAAACAAAATTAAGTAAATCTCTTGCTAAAACCTTAGACTGTACTTTTAAAAGAATTCAGTTTACTCCTGATCTTTTACCTTCGGATTTAACGGGAATTTATTTTTTCAATCAAAAATTAGGAGACTTTGAATTTAGAAAAGGTCCTCTTCTAAGTGAATTTGTCCTTGCTGATGAAATAAACAGGGCAACTCCAAGAACTCAAGCTGCCTTACTAGAATGTATGGAAGAAAAACAACTTACTGTGGAAGGAAATACTATAAAATTAGAACCTCCTTTCTTTGTAATGGCAACTCAAAATCCAGTAGAACAATTTGGAACCTTTCCATTACCAGAGGCTCAATTGGACAGGTTTTTTATGAGACTTTCAATGGGATACCCTGAATTTTCTGAAGAAGAAAGTATGATGGATAGATTTATGTTTAACGATCCCTTGGATGAACTTTCAGCTGTAGTAACAAAGAGCGAGATTAAATATGTTCAAGAGCATTATAAAGAGGTTCACATAAGCAAAGAGATAAAAGACTATATATTAACTATTGTTCGTGAAACTAGAAATAATAATAATGTTTCTTTGGGTTGCTCCCCTAGAGCTTCTTTAAACTTAATGAAGGGTTGCCAAGCATATGCAAGTATTAATCTAAGAGATTATGTAATTCCTGAAGATGTGAAAAAGCTAGCTATACCTATTCTTAGCCATAGACTAGTTCTTAAAAATCAAATAGGTTCCCAATCTGAAAAATCTGAAGAAGTTATTAAAGAAATTCTAAAATCTGTTGATGCACCACTTGAAAAAATATAGAGGTGCATTATGTTAGGTTATTTTGCATTCTCCTTTCTAATAATAATTCTATTAGCTTTGGGAGAATTTACACGGAGAAATGGTTTTAGAAATCTTAAAGTCAAGAGAACCATAAAAAGTAATAATGTTCAAATAGGCGAAGAAATTTTTGTAACTACAACTATAGAAAATAAAAAATGGCTCCCAATTTCATTTCTTAATCTTAAGCAAGATATACCAAGGGGGCTTAACTCTGAACTTCATAAAAATGAAGTAAGCTTATTTTTATCTATAAAGTGGTATGAGAGAATTAAAAGTACCTTTAAGCTTAAAGGAGAAAAAAGAGGAGTTTATCTTTTAAAAACTATGAAATTATCTTTAGGCGACTTGTTTGGCTTTAGTTCTGAAGTAATTCAGATAGATGATTATAATGAAATCATTGTATATCCACGAATTAAAAGCATAGATTCCTTTAACTTAGTTAGCAATAATATCCAAGGCGATAACATAATAAAGAGGTGGATTTATAAAGATCCTATCTTTACTCGTGGCATTAGGGAATATAATGTTGAGGATAGAATGAAGGATATTCACTGGCCTTCAAGCTTAAAAGCCAATAAGCTAATGGTTAAGGAATATGATTATTCATCTGATAGAGAACTTATTATAATTCTAAACACCCAGTGCGGTGCACCATACTTTAGTGTAATTAACTCAAATGTTATTGAGTATGGTATTGAGCTTTCAATCTCATTAATTAATAGTTCAATTAATATGGGTATACCAACTGGTTTCTGGACAAATGCACATATTTTGGGTTTTAGAAAAGACTTGAAAAATAAAGTAGAACCGTTTTTAAATTCCTTTAATGAAATCTTAGAACTTTGTGGAAGGATGTCCTCTGCCTCCCCTAGAGAAGACTTTGCTTCATTTCTTTCTAGCAACTTAATGCACTTTAGAAAAAATGCTGTTTATACAGTAATCTCTTGTTTCTTGGATGATGAGAGCATTTATATGCTCAACAAACTTAAAAATGCTGGAATGTATATTAAAATAATCGATATAAGCCCCAATGCTTCTTTACCTGAAGTAAATGGCATTGAAAAAATTATATTAACTGGAGGTAATGCTAATGAGTTCAATTAGAAAAATACAAATATTATATACTCTTAGCCTTACACTTTTTATAGATATAGTTTGGAGTTTTATTACAAGACTAATATTGGGACAGGAATATGACTTAAAACTTTTTATAATACTACTGGTTTCAGCCTTTAGTATCGAATTCATTAAAGAAAAACTTAGCAGCAAATATTTAATCATAGCTATACCTACAGTTATTTCTTTATTTTTAAGTTCTGGTTCTTTGTATAATATTATAGTTGTAGCATTCTTATCCTATATAATTTATGAAACCAAAGAAATAACTTATGATTTTTTTAATATAGAGAGCAAAGTTAAATATAGTATCGGTCTTTTATTTGTTCTAGGTTTACTTGATTCAGGGAGAAATATTAGACTATATATTATTTTTATCATAGTTTCTATATTGCTACAAAGGGAAAGTCGAGCATTTTCTTATAACATGAAAAATTCAACTTATGGCAATTTAATTATAGCCATAACTTCAGTACTCCTTACTATAGATAAAGTATTTTTGCTAGTTTTAGGCACTTTAAAAACAATAATGAATTTATTATGGTTACCTATAAGCTATATTCTATTGGCTTTCGCCTATGTTTTATCCCATGTATTTTCTTTTGCTATTAAAGCAATAGAAAACATGACTTCTAATAAAGTTCATGAGCAAGTAACGGTTGATAATAATTCTTCTGATAGTACTTTAGTACAAATAGACCAAATAGCCCACTTCCCGCCTATAATAAAAATAGTAGTTGAAATTGCTGTAATTATCTTCATTTTATTTATGGTTTATAAACTATATAATACAAAAAAGGTATCTAAAAGAGATATGGATAATTTTATTGAAATTGAAACTGAAAAGATATCTGGAGCTAAAATTAGAAAAAGAGTGAAATATAATTATGGTAAAAATCTTAAGGGAAAAATGCTGTATTTGTTTTTAAAATTTGAAGTTTTAACTAAAAGTAAAGGAATATATAAAAGCTTCATGACTGCGAAAGAACTTGGTAATAGTACTAAGCGTTCAATAGACAACTCTAGAGAGATCGATATATTAATTAATAACTACAATGAAGTGAAATTTTCAAATCATATTCCCACTAATAGACAATATGAGGATATAAAAGAAAGTTATAAAACAATAAAAAAAGAATTGTAAACTTAAAGGCCCATACTAATTGCAATGTATGGGCCTAATATTTTTTTATTAACTCTTATATATATTATCTAATATTAAAATGCATTATAAAAAATAAGTGCAATATGTACTTATCAGTCTAATTGACACCAATCTCCCATATGTTATAATTTAGTATATAAGTAATATTATGTAAACTATAATAAGGTTTTATCTAGAAGGGAGGTTTGTATAAAATAAATTAAACACTAATTTCTTATCTTATTTATCGCTCTTAAATCTACTATAATTCTTTTTATAAAATTACGATTTTAATCTATAAGTGTTAATCAAGTCTTTATAACAGTAACTGTCCTTATATAAAAATATTCTGCAAAAATTCTTTATGGCTTAAATTTCAAAAATAAAACTCGCAATGTGATACAAAACACCTCATATTTATAAAAAATATATAAGGATGTGTTAAAAATGAGTAAAAAACTATCTTTAACAAAAGCTTTGGTATTTGCATCAATGCTAGCGACATCAATTATTGTAGCCCACCCATTAAAAACATCAGCAGCTGTTGTTTCTGGACAAACTTATAAACTTATTAATGTTGGAAGTGGAAAAGCTCTCGATGTTTATGCTGCCGGAACTACAAACTATACTAATGTTGATATTTATACTGATAACGGTACTGGCGCTCAACAATGGAGAATTGTACAAAACAGTGATGGCACTTACAAACTAATTAACGTAAATAGTAATAAGGCCCTCGATGTTTACGCTGCTGGAAATGCTGATTATACTAATGTTGATATTTATGACGATAATAATACTGGTGCTCAAAAGTGGAACATCATCCAAAATAGTGATGGCTCTTACAAACTTATCAACACTAATAGCTGGAAAGCTCTAGACGTGTATGCTGATGGAAATGCTGATTACACTAATGTTGATATTTATACTGACAACGGAACTGCTGCTCAAAAGTGGAATATAGTCCCTGTTAATGGTGGATCTAATCCTTCAGTAAATAAGCCTTCTGAAGTTCCAAGTGATATATGGACATACGCTATTAATGCTGATAAAAAGTATACTAATGATGGAGATTTTGCTCTATTATTATGTGCTGTAATGAAGAAAGAAAGCTATTTTGGAGCAGGCTTAGGTGGAAGTCCATCTTCTGGTGATGGATTAATGCAAGTAGAGCCAAATACCCGAAATGCTTATGCAGCTAAGTTCCAAGCAAAATATGGGTACGCTTATAATCACGGCAGCTACCAAGATCAAGTATACTTGGGTGCTCTTATATTAAATGAAAACATTGTACAATTTGGCAGTGTATATAATGGTCTATTACATTATAATGGAGGACCTAACTGGTATCCAGGTGCTACAGATTCATACGGACGTGTAATAGAAGCTGATAAATATGCAAATGAAGTTTATGGAACCTATAGATCCTATGGTGGAAAACGATAACTCTTTAGCATATAGGATTGTCTTCTATAAAAATTGCTCTTTATGAATAAGAATTTATAAAGTTTTTTGCGGACAGTTACTATTATAAATATAAAAAAAAGCCGATTTCAGTCTATTACTGAGTCGGCTTTTTAAAAAAATAATTTTATGTGAAAACTAACCTCACTTGGACATACATAGCAACTTTCCCATTGTTTTTATAGCGTAAAAAATCATAAACTACATATAACTATAATTGCAAACAATTATTAAGTAATAACTTATGAAGGAGGAATTTACTATGGCAAGTAGAGGTAACAGAGTCTTAGTACCACAAGCAAAGGAAGGTTTATCTAGATTCAAAATGGAATCTGCTAGTGAAGTAGGAGTTACTCTAAATCAAGGTTACAATGGAGATTTAACTTCTAGAGAAGCTGGCTCAGTAGGCGGACAAATGGTTAAAAAAATGGTTGAAGCTTACGAAAAAAATCTATAATTAATAAATAGGAGCGTTTAAAACGCTCCTTAATCTTTGCTTAAATAAACTTTAATATGCTTATAGCTATTAAGATTTCTTATATTTCTTATAGTGATTTAAACTCATATAAATATATAAAATTCCTACAGCTACAGAAAGTACTCCAAGATATTTTTTATCAATAAGATCTAATATTCCTAGCGCTAAAAATGCAATACCTATAAATATATATAACTTCCATAATGCTTTATTATTAATTGCCTCACTTTTATCCCCGCCATCCTTTTCTATTTGCTTAATTCTAGAGTTATATGCTACATAAGGCATAAAGTTAAAAGTAAAAATAACTATATCAATAAATAGCAAGCATAGAATAGGCAAAAATATGGGTCTCATAGCTATAAAAGAAAAAATTAATAATCCTATTAATAAAATTCCTACTATAGAAGAATAAAGTGATGCTTTTCCTGTTCGAAATCTTATATCTTCATATTTATCAATCTGTGTTTCTCTGTCGCTATAAATTGGTTTAGTTCCTGCTTCTGCTGAGAAAATATGCATTTGTTTTCCTAAAGAAATAACATGTTTCCATCCAGCTTCTTTAAATATATCAAAATACTCTTCATTTGCCTCCCTTTGATAGTCTAAACTATATACAATATTTTGAGGTCTATCTTTCTTTAGTTTATAAAAAAATCCTCCTACTATGCTTTCAAGTATCCATCCTTGACTTGCATATTTACTTAATCTTTTCATATCTCCTTCTTCATTAAACGCAAACCCTTCAATTATTACATATTTACTTTTCATGATTATCCTCCTTACTAATTAAAAAATTTTCAGCGAATTTAATCATTTGTTTTTTACGCTCAATTTCATTTATGAGCATATCTCGTCCTTTATCTGTTATTTTATATACTTTTTTATTCTCATCTGTTTCTAAACTTAACTCTACTAATTCTGCTGCTAATAACTTTTTAAGCGTTGTATAAAGTGATGCTGGGCCGATAACAACTTCATTATTAGTAAATTTCTCAATTTCCTTCATAATAAGGTACCCATGTTTTTCTTCAATAACACTAGATAAAATATAAAAAGCTGAATCTGTAAGTTCACCAATATCAATTGAATCTTTTCTCGGCATAAAATTCACCTTCCTATTCTACATATATCATTAAATGATATATCATTAAATATACTATATCATTTAATGATATAGTAGTCAAATATATTTGACGCTCTTCTTTTTTTTTGCTTAAGTTCAAATTAATACAATAAATAAACACGGAAAATTTTATTCTTTTCCGTGTCTTTCTCTTCATTACCTGTAAATTAATTATAATCAGCTACAATTTTTAATGATTCTTCGAATCTTTTTGTTTTTACATCAAGCATAAATTGATCCATGTGTGCTAAAGCATACTTCAATTTTGCTTCATCATCTGCTAAATTGATTTTTCCTCCCCATATATTGTCATGAATTTCTCTGAAATCTTGTCTCTTAGTATTAATATCAATTGGTCTTCCTTTACATCCAATCTGCATAAAAAGAGTAAAATAAAATATATGCATCATTTGACTCATTAGAAAAAATCGTGCACGCCTGTATTCATTCATTTCTTCCCCAAAATAAATACTTAGAAAATCTATTTCATCTTGGTCATTTCTTATCACAAAATTTCCAACAACAGCTAAATCTACGTATCGATCATTTAAAAAAGCTGCTTCCCAATCTACGAGCCAAGCTTTCTCTCCATCATAAAGAATATTTTCTGGCTTTAAATCATTATGACAAGAAACAAAATCATCATCATTACTTGGATAAACATTCTTAATTCGCTTATACTGCTCAAAAATCTCTTTGGTAATATTTTCAGAAATTATCTTTGCATCTTGAAATCTCTGAACAAAGCCATCCATAGAGTGAATATAGTTTATTGTCTTTGGAAATGGTGACAAAGAATGAAGCTTATTAAGTACCTCAGGTAAAAAAGTCTTTGCTTCATCTAAGGAAAATGGCTGTATTTTTACAAAATCTGTTATAGAAATTCTGTCTTGTACGTTTAAGTATTTTATATTTGGTGCTAGACCTGCATCAGTGGCGGATTTCATACAAGTAAATTGATGAGTTGGATCTCCCATTGCATCATCTCTGGTTATTATGCGAAGTAAATATGATTTGCCTTTAACAACAATTCTAAAAACAAGTGCAGATGATAGCCCTGCAGTCATCTCCTCGATATCTTCGAATTCGTTCACTCCAAAGGTTTCTTGTAGTGCATTTTTAACAGCAATTAGTTTATTTTCTGGAATCATATAATATCCTCCTTAAATTAAATATAATTTTACATACCTAAACCTAAACTGATTCATTTAGCAATGGTGTGCATTTACCTGAATAGTAAATGCATAAAACATGTAGAGCCCTAGTGCATGCTGTATAAAGTAACAACCTTTCCTCTTCTGAACTATAATTTTCATCTCCAGCATTATAAATAAGTGCTGCGTCAAACTCTAACCCTTTTGCAAGATAAGCTGGGATTACGAGAGTATCACTTACATATTCATCATCATCTTTCAATATAACCTTCACATTTATCTTATCTTTTAAAAAACTGTATACCTCTTCTGCTTCTTTTGCCGTCCTTGTTATAATTCCAATGGATTTATATCCCTTATTCTTATACGTTTTTATATCATAAAGAAGTTTTTCTCTTATCTTTGCTTCATTAGTGAACCCAAGGATTAAAGGTTTTTCTCCACTTCTTTCTACACATTCATCATCAATTTCCTTATTAAGTAGTCGTCTTGCAAATTTGGTAATTTCCATAGTTGATCTATAACTCTTAGTTAGGTTTATTATACAAGTGTTATCTTTCGGAAATATTCTTGAAATATTATTATAATCTCCAACATTCATAAATGGATTAATAGACTGATTTAAATCACCTAATATAGTCATATTTGCATGATTAAAAAGCTGATAGAGAATTTCATATTGAAGTGGAGTGTAGTCCTGAGCCTCATCAATTATTACATATTTGATTTCTGAGGTTCTTGGTAGATCTCCCAGTACGCCTTTTAAATATAAAAGTGGTGTCTGATCTTCATAATTAAGTTTTCCAGCTCTCAAATTTTCTAAAGAATATCTTTTAATCTCTTTTATTTTCTTCTTATCATATTGCGAATTTAAATTATTAGCGAAGGTCCCTAGGCTATCAAAAAAGCCTTTATAAATTTCAGCTAAATCAAATCTTGTCATCATATTTATTTCATCATATAAACTCTTCGTTTCACTCTTAGCAATAGCTAAACCACGCTCCATAATTTCTATTTTATCTATATAGTTACCTGAGTCTTTAAGTTCACTTGACACTTCTTCTACTCTTTGTTTCTCATAAGGTTCTATTAGAAATAAGATTCTTTCTTTTATCTTTTGAAGTCTCCTTTTTAGTGGAAGCTTAATATAATCTTTAAAAAATAATTCTTGTAATTCCTCCGAAGAAATTATTAACCTATCACCCCAAATGATATCTTTAAAATTTCTATCCATTTTATCAATATAGTCTGCATATTGCTTTAAAGTATCCACAAATTCTAATGAAGATTTATATTTTATGTTGGTGATTCTTTCTTCATAGCCTGCTTCCTTCTTTGCCCCCAAGATATATTCCATCATTTCGCAGTAATCTTCCTTCTTAAAGCCATTTCCTAAGACATTATGCATATATTCTTTAAATGTTGTTTGGCACATATTATCTTCTCCAAGGTCAGGCAATACATTAGATATATAGTCATTAAAAATTTCATTAGGTGAGAATATTATTATATTTTGTGGAGTAATTCTATCTCTATGTTTATAAAGTAAATAGGCAATTCTATGAAGTGCAACAGATGTTTTTCCGCTTCCTGCTGGCCCCTGAACTATCAAATTTTTGTACTCTTCATTACGTATGACTTTATTTTGTTCTCTTTGAATAGTTGTTACTATAGTCTTCATCTTACTATCAGTATTTTTACTCAGCATACCTTGAAGTATCTCATCATCTATTGTCAGATTGCTATCGAACATATACTCGATTTTACCGTTATTAATCTTATACTGTCTCTTTAGTTTAAGTTCACCATTTACAGTTCCTTCAGGACATTCATATTTTGCTTTTCCGATTTCATAATCATAAAATATACTAGAAATAGGAGCTCTCCAATCGTATACTAGGAAATCATAGTCATCATTAATAAGATTTGAAACTCCAATATAATATTTTTCAGCTTTTTCTTCTCCTATTTCGGCAAAGTCAATTCTTCCGAAATAAGGCGATAAAATCATTCTCTCATATTTTTCTTGAATCTTTTTAGTAAACTCATGAGTTCTCTTCTGTTTCTTCATTGTTCCAATGAACTCCATAAATTCTACAACTTGTTCTAATCCATTTGAAATCGAAATTGAACCTACATCTTGCCATAGTTGCCTTTGTGTTTCAATAGCTTCCTTTCTAAATTTCTCTTTAAAATCATTGTTTTCTCTTAATTGCTTCTGAGCCTCATTAAGTACTTTTTGTAGCCATTGATCTTCAAGATTCCATTCAAAATCATTTCTGTTCATAATATTGCCCCCTTAAAAAATAATTTAAAAAATTTATTATCAAATCTATTGACATTGCTTTTTTTGAGTTGTATAATATAGTTAGGGAGTTATATTCAACTCAAAAAAGTGGCACTATATCTAGTGTAGCACTTTAATTTTGTTACGTCAATAGCAAAACATTTGTTATCTAACAAGTGTTTTTTTATTTTAAAACTTAAAAAATTCTATAAAGTAAAAAGCTCTTACCAACTTTCTAGGTAAGAGCTTTTGTTTTCATATCATATTACGCTACACTTTCTTCTATATCTTCAATAATAACTTTAGACTCGCTTTCCTTTTTTAAATAGAAACTTATAGGAATGGCTATCAAAATTATAACTGTAGATATTTTATAAATATCATTTACTGCCAATGTAAAGGACTTAAGTTGTAACAATTTATCGCCTGGATTTAATACAGCAATACTCTTCGCATGAAAAGCCGTTCTTACTGTAAGTAATGAAGTAAATATTCCTATAGATAAAGATGCCAACCCTTGCCTTATCCAATTGTTAACAGAAGATGCATCACCACTCACCTCACGAGGCACTGCTGACATACCTGAATTTGTTGATGGCATTGTAGATAATGAAATCCCTATATTTCTTACTATCATCCAAAATACTATATATGAAGAAGCTGTATTCATCGTTAAATGTGCCATTTCCCACGAACCTAAAGCAATCAAGGAAATTCCTGTGAATATTAGTATACGTGGTCCAACATAATTATATAATTTACCTACTAAAGGCATTATTAACGCCATAACTAACGAAGCCGGAAGCAAAATAAGTCCTGCTTGTAATGCTGTTTCATGCTGTACATTTTGAAGAAATAAAGGTGTTAGTAATGATCCTGCATAAAGTGCTATTGTTATTATACAACTTACAATAACACTCATTGTATATCTTGTATACTTAAACACTCTAATATTAAGTATAGGAAACTTAAAGTGTAGCTCTCTCCATATAAACACTGCCAAAATTACCATACCTATTAACATAAGTGAAATTGTCTTAGGGGAACTCCATCCCCATGTAGAGCTTTCGCTGAAGGCTATTAAAAGCATTAAGCTTGAGAAAATACTTGTTGCAAAACCAATAGCATCAAACCTTTTAGCTTTATCCATCTTATAATATGGTACAAAAAACTTAATCATTATTGCAGAAATAATCCCTATAGGAATATTTATAACAAATATAGCTCTCCAGCTAAAGGTTTCAATTAACCACCCACTTAGTGTCGGCCCAAAAGCTGGAGCAAGATAAGCTGCCAAGCTCCATAAGCTTACTGCAAAAGCTTGCTTTTCCTTTGGTATGCTTTGATAAATTATAGTCATTGCAGTAGGTGCAATAAGACCACTAAAACATCCTTGTAAAATTCTAAAAGCAATAAGTGATGTACTCCCCCATGCAAATGCGCAAAAGGCAGATGCTATAGTATATCCAATAATAGCGTATAAATAAACTTTCTTATTACTAAACTTTTGACCTAAATAACCTGTAAGTGGAGCAACTGTACCCATAGCTAACATGAAACCAGTTAATGTCCACTTAGCTGTATTTAAATCTGTATTAAAATCCTGCATAAAGGCTGTAAGCGCAATATTAACTGCACTTGTTCCTAAAGTTGCTAAAAAAGCTGCAAGAAAGATTCCTGATAACATTGACCCATTTGATTTAGTATTTTTTTGAATAATTTTCATTAAGTCCTCCAATGAAACATCTATTGCTTATATGTCAATTTGTACATATAATAATATATAATATTAATTTTTTACCTATATGTCAATGTGTACATAATGGAGGGATATCTTATGAATACCTTATCATATGGTCTTTTAGGCTTATTAATCAATGAATCTCTTTCTGGATATGATTTAACTAACCGGGCTAATATTTTTTGGCACACTACTCATAGTAGAATCTATCCACTGCTCGGGAAACTTGAGCAAGAAGGTTACGTGACCTTTTCATTAATTAGACAATCAGATAAGCCAGATAAAAAAATATATTCACTTACAGAAAAAGGCCTTAATGCTGTAGAATTATGGCTCAAATCTCCTACTGACGCGCCAGTTACTAAAGATGAGTTTTTCTTTAAGGTATATTGTATGCATGTTTTAGATTCATCCGGAATCGATAAACTTCTTACCGAAAGAGAGGATATGTATAGAAGTAGAATCAAATACTGCACAGAACGTATTGAACATCTTAGAGAATTTTACAGTGGTAAGTTATTAACTACAAACACTACCGGGTTTGGCAGATATATCACTCTTAAAAAGGCTATCTCAGATGCAGAAAACGGTCTTCGCTGGTGCACCTGGGTGCGTGAACTATATGAAAATAGTAGTGAAATAAATATTTTTGAATATGACTTATAAATATAATAAACAAGAAGGAAAATGTATTCACTTATTAGAGTGCATTTTCCTTCTTGTTTATTACTTATCCGTGAAAGTATCCAGTCCTTGCGTTTACACCAACATACGGTACTTCTTTTCCATCTTTCATTATATACGCTTGATAAACGTCACCATCACCTTGTAACTTCTCTATTCTAACAACTTTTTCTCCATAGGTATCATATAAATCTTTTTTAAACATCTCTTGCCAATCATTTTGAATAGGTGCATTTAGTGTTACATATGCTGCAAAGCTTTCTACATCGCCCTTCTTGCCTCCATTATTTAGATAATTCTTATATAAAGTTCCGAAATCAACCTTATTTAAAAAAGCCTTACTCCAGTGCATTTTTTGATATTCTGGCTTATTTCCTTGATCACCGTTAATATAATCCTTAACCTTTTTAGTTATATCTTGTATTTCTTGATCAGATGCTGATGCCTTTTGTGTAGCTGTCTGACTTGATTTATTATTATTATTATTTTCTGTTGTACTTTTACCTGCATTAGAATCTTCCGAAGTTGTACTAGTACTATTCTTATTGTTCTCGTTAGAAGCAGAATCTGACTTATCAGCTGTCTTTGAACATCCAACAAAAAGTAATGATAAAACTAGGGCTGTTACTACAATTGTTTTTTTATTAATCATAGCTTTCATAATTACTCTCCTTATTTTTATATCCTTTTCATTACTACCATTATAATACTTTTAACCCAGTATGTGAAATATCTCTAATGTTTTATAATTCTAACTCAGCTTTATATTAAACTTATCTTTTCCACCTAAAATTAAAAAGAAGTTATAAATTATAGGATTTGTAGAATTATAACTTTATAACTATGGAAAGGAGTTGCCACATGGAAAAAGACAATATAATGGCTAACAACCTAATAGATACCCTTGAAACAAAAGGTGAGATAACTATCACTGATGGAGTAAAGGAATTGTTCATTGAAGCTGTAGATAACAAAGAGGGGTATTCATATGTTAGCAATACAAATGAGGAATTTGGAAGTAGTAGAGAAGCTGTTGAATGGGCAATAAAAAAAGCAAATAACACTACTATAAAATAATAATCCTAATGAAAAGAGCATTTTCCCAACCTAGGAAAATGCTCTTTTGTATTAATAATTTACTTTTTCTATATAGTGGCAATTAACGTCTATATGATTTAGGAACAATAATAGTCTTTCATAAAGAGGGTGAACACTTTCACCATACTTTGCTTCTAGACTTTCTCCTATATCTTTCACTGTTTTATTGCCATCTATCTGTAAGAATATCCAACTTCCATATTCATCTAAAGAGATTTTTTTATACTCTGGAATCCTGAATTTAAGCTTTCTAAAGAACCTTTGGACCTTATGATCTTGTTTCATAAGTATAGTCACAATGTTTTCTTCATCTACCTCATATTCTAAGTTGTCAGATATCTTATATATTATATTTAAAACATCTTCGTTATTATTCAGCATCTTTTACCTTAGTTCTTAATATAGGAATTATAGTAGCTATTACTAGTACTACTAATATTACATATGCCATTCCGTTAGTAGCAGCAAACCCACTTGGGCCACTTCCTGTTACAACTCCTGTCACTTGGAATATTATTCCTATAAGTCCTAATATAGAAGCTCCAGCAACAAGTCCTGAAGATAAACTAATACCATTAGAGACTTTAGCTTCTTTTTCTTTATCAGATTTAGAAGTTTTTTCTACAAATAAACGAACTAATGCTCCTATTAATATTATAGTAGTTGTAGATATTGGTAAATAGAATCCTATTGCAACTGCCATTATAGGAAGGTTTAATAAGAATAGTACTATTCCCATTACAACACCTACAATTATCATAACCCAAGGTAATTTACCAGACATAATACCAGCAGTTAATGTAGACATTAAGTTTGCTTGAGGTAATGCAAATGGAACATTATCACCTGTCATTTGAAGTTGATTTGAAAGCAATAATATAGTTCCAACAACTACTGCAACACCAAGTACTCCAGCTATTGCAAAGTACTTATCCATTTCATTTTTGTCACCACCAACTACAAAAGTAACCTTTTGTGACTGTGAGTAACCTCCTGCTACAGAAATAGCAGTTACAATAAATGTACCAAATAAAAGTAATGCTTTATTACTTTCAGGGTTTTTCCATCCCATTGCAACGAATAATGATGTCACAATAACTATAGAAGCTATAGTCATACCTGATACAGGAAGGTTTGAAGTTCCTATAGTACCAGTTAAACGACCAGAAACTATTACAAATAGTAGGGATAAGAATAGTGATAAAATAGCACCAAGTATTGCCATTGTTACATTTCCATTAGAAGCTATGAAACCAGCTACAAAACCAAATACTATACCAACAAGTAATATTATTACTCCAAATGAAGAGTTTTTACCATTATTTGAAGACTTAGCACTAAGAGTTTCTCTTATAGATGATATTATAGTTGGAATAAGCTTTATAGCTCCAATTAAACCACCAGAAAGCATCATACCTGCTCCGATATATTTAACATAACTTCCAGCTATATGCTTAACTTGCATAGCGTTTATAGCAACATCTGAGTTATTCCATACAGTTGCTCCATCTTTTCCAAGTCCTGCAAAGTAACCTATTAGAGGCATAATACCAAAGTTAGATAATATTGATCCTGCAAACATTGTTACAGAAACCTCCATTCCAACTATGAATCCTATACCTAATAACATTGGGTTAACTTCAACTTCAAGTTTCCACTTGTAAAAAGTTTCATTTACATAGCTTATAACGTTATTTACTAGATTCATAAATGCACTAGTTATAACAGTTATAATACCACCTATTCCAAAACCAATTCCCATGAACTTCATGGATTCTCCAGCACCTTCTGAAGCAACTAGTGTTTCAGATATAGCCATTGATTCTGGATACATTAGTTTACCATGTTCTTCAACTATTAAATAATTGTAAACAAGGGAAGCGATTCCAATTCCGAATAAAACTCCAGCTGCTCCAACGCCAAAGCCTTCTATGAAAGTAACCTTAGAACCTATTAAAAGAACTGCAGGTAATACGAATATTACACCACTTGCAACAGATTCTCCGCCACTTGCCATACCTTGCACTAAGTTCTTAGCAAGTATGCCTTTTTTCTTAGCAAATGCAGCTATAAATCCAGAACCAATTATAGACCCTGGTATACCAGCGGCAACTGTAAGTCCTGATTTCATACCTGAATAAGCTGTTGATGCTGCAAATAAAGCAGCCAAAATAATACCGATTATTAATACGACAACGTTTCCACCAGATTTTGATCCGCTAGAAACATAAGGAACATAGTTCTTACCAGCTACACCACCGTATGCATCTTTTGATAACTTATTACTCATAAGATGTACCTCCTTTAAAATTTCACAACCATAATTATATCATGATTTTTATATAATACTATCTTTTTCAACCTTTTACTACACAAATATTTATGCTTTTTTTAATATTTTAATTAAAAAATTAAAATACTATTTATTTTTTAATACATTTTATACCATTTTATCAATAAACTGAGATAAAGTATGCGGATATGTTATTCTATATTACTAGCATTCCATTTTATATACTTTACTACTCCTATACTAAATATAAAAGTTATTATTAATATGTTAGAAATACCTAAATTAATATCTATCAACTGTCCATATATTACTTGTCCTGGGGCAACGCTTGCTGTAGCAACTGCTGTTGAAAATGCACTTACTTTTCCTAGCATATCTTCTCTTACTTCTTGTTGTATATAAGTTAATGAAATAATATTTGATAATGATAATGATAACATTATTCCAAGCCCCCCTATAGAATAAAGCCCTAAGGTTATTAGTTTATTATCTGTATTTAATCCTGATGCTATTCCCATAGTTATCATAGCTATTATCATTGGATACATTGTTCTATGTATCCTCTTCATTTTAAACGATCTAGGTCTGAAGGTAATTAACATACCTCCTATTATCATTCCTAGAACAAATATCGCTTCTATATAACCATAGATACTTGAAGGCATGTTTAATTTTACATTAATAAAATATGGAGACACAACACTTAAAACTGGAACTACAAAAATATTAGTAAGGGCATAAGAAAATATAGCTCCTAATACAACTTTCTTTTTTTCTTTTAAATATATGAAACTTTTTTTCATTTCCTTAATAGATTCAAAAAGAGGATTCTTAAACTTTTGTTTTATTTCCAGATTCGGAATATCTAAAAATAATTCTATAATAGCTGATATTAAGAAGCTAACTGCATTTAATATTACAACTATTTTTATCCCTATAAAGCTATATAATAGTCCTGCTGCTATAGGTGCAGCTAAATTAACTACATACCCAACCTGTTGAATTACTCCATTGGCTGATGCTAACTGTTCCTTTTCTACAATTTGAGGAATACACGCTGTGACAGAAGGACTGTATAAAGTATAGATAATAGATAGCATAAACATTACGACAGCTACTATTATTGTGTTATCTTTCCCACTTATTAGTATCAATGAATATATGCTCATTAAGGCCGCACTAAAGAAATCAAGACAAACCATTATCTTTTTCCTATTTACTGTATCTGCTAGTAATCCTGCAATAGGTGCAAACAATATATATGGAATAGTTGATATTGCTAATATCCCTGAGAAAATTGCAGCACTTCCCGTTAAATTTAAAATATATAAGGACATACAAAATCTTTGAATAGCATTGCCAAACAAAGAAATTATCTGTCCAATAACCACTATAATAAAATTTTTATTTTTCATTTTGTCCTCGTATAAGTTCATAGTCTACACAAATAGGATATCTTCCATCCTCGCTTAATTGTAACGTAACATCTATTCCATAGATTTCTTTTAAATTATCTTTTGTTATTACTTCCTTAGGAATACCTTCACAAATAATCTTACCTTTCTTAAGTCCAATAATATTACTTGCAAATCTGCAGGCATTATTTAATTCATGCAGTACTATAACGACTGTAATATTCTTTTTTCTATTTAATCTTTCTAATACTTCAAGCACCTCTAATTGATAAGACATATCTAAATAAGTTGTTGGCTCATCTAACATAATTATGTCTGTTTCTTGAGCTAAGGTCATGGCTATCCATGCTCTTTGTCTTTGACCACCAGACAAATTTTCTACTTGCCTATCGGCAAAATCCTTAAGCCCAGTTTCTTCAATTGCCCAATTTATAATTTCTTTATCATGGCTAGTAAGACCACCTATCATTTTTTGATGTGGAAATCTTCCATATGTAACTAGCTCCTTAACAGTAATTCCATTTGGACAGACTGGTCCTTGAGGTAAAAAGGCAACTTGAGTTGCTATATGTTTTTCTTTCTGACTTTTTATATTCTTATCATTTATAAAAATATCACCATTTTTAGGCTTTATTACTCTTGCTATAGTCTTTAAAAGAGTTGACTTACCACATCCATTGGAGCCTATTATAATACTTATTTCTCCCTTTGGAATTGAAAGATTCATGTTATCTATTATTAAATTATTTTCATAGGCTACAGATAAATTCTTTACGCTTATAGCTTCCATCTATTTCTCCTTCATCATCAAATAAATAAAATATGGTACTCCGAGTATTGAGATTGTAATACCCACCGGTATTTCAATAGGGGAAAATAAATTTCTTGAAACTGCATCAGCAAATAAAATTATTATTACACTTATAAGGGCAGATACAATCAAAAAATTTTTATGGTATGGTCCAACTAATTTTCTAGCAATATGTGGACATATTAACCCTATAAACCCTACATTTCCTGCAAAGGCAGTAGCTCCACCTGCAAGTATAACTGCATAAGTTAAAAACTTCTTTCTTTCCTTGTTTAAGTTTAGTCCTAGAGAAATTCCATGCTCATCAGATAAATTAAGAACATCCAATCTCTTATAATTTAATACTACTAGACTAAACATAAATAATACCAATGGCATTATTATCTTTACATAGCTCCAACCGGAACCCCAAAGGCTTCCAGATATCCATATCAATACTCTATTGTAATCGCCAACTCCACCTTTAAAAGTAAAGAAGGTAATAAAAGCATTTAATCCTGCGTTTATTCCAAGGCCTATAAGCAGTAATCTTCGTGGCCTAATTTTACTTCTCCCAGATAAGAAATAAATTGCTATCGCTGCAATCCCAGCACCTAATATAGCCATAAAAGGAAGCACATAAACAGATAAAGTACCAAGTTCACTATAATAATCTACAGTTTTTAATGAGATAAAAATAACAGCTACCACTGCTGCACCTGCATTAATTCCTATTATTGAAGAATCAGCCAGCTCATTTTTCGTTATGGTTTGAAGCAATGCTCCTGCGGTTGCAAATGCTACGCCAACTGAAATCCCAACAAGCATTCTTGGAAGTCTAATATTTATTAGAGCAGTCTTTTGTAGCTTTGTCCCTTGTCCAAGTAAAGTTTTTATAATATCTGAAGGTCCAATTTTATAACTACCCCATCCTAAATAAAAGATAAACGCTAACAGAGCTAGACTTAATAATACTAGTGCAGTTATTTTAAAACTTCTTTTCTTCATATTAGCCTTTCTCCTTTCTTGCTACAGCTACAAAGAATGGGACACCTATTAAAGCAGTAAATATTCCTATTGGGGTTTCATAGGGATTATTTATCATTCTTGCAGCAATATCAGAATAAGTTAGAAGTACTGCTCCTAATAAAAAAGATGCAGGTATTATCTTTCTATAATCTTCTCCTAATACTTTTCTAACAATTTGAGGAATTATAAGACCAACAAAACCAATGTTTTTACCTACTGCTACTGCTGCAGCACACATTGGTATCATAATTAGCAAAGTTATAAGTCTTATTCTTTCAGGATTTTCCCCTAAGCTTATAGCCACATCATCCCCTAAACTTAGTACATTTATTTTCTTTGAAAGCAAGCTTGCTATTATTAAACCTATTATCCCAACTACTGAAACCAAAATAAAATCTTCCCAAGTTGCACTCCTAAAGCCCCCTGCCACCCAGAATGCAATGAACTGAGATTTATTTGACAAAAGTCCAGCGATAGTTGTTAGTGAAATAAAAAAAGTACTCATAGCAGTTCCTGCTAATAATATTTTTGTAATTGAGCTATTATTTGCTTTCCGCGACATAAAACCTATTACTATAACCCCGCTAAAAACCGCTCCAATTAATGAAGCTATCATAACATTTGTAGTATTTATTGAAATTCCGATAGCATAAAAGATAGCAACAACTAAAGTTGCGCCTTGACTTACTCCAAGAAGTGAAGGTTCTGCAATTGGATTCCTTGTAACTCCTTGAATCATCGCTCCCGTTACTCCTAAAATTCCCCCAGTTAAAAGTACACAGAGAGCCCTAGGTATACGAACATCTCTAATTAATACTAGCTCCAGCTTTTCACTATAGTTAAAAATACTGTGCCATATTTCAGAAATACCAATATGGGTAGCTCCTAGGCTTATAGCTAGGAACAACCCAATTATTAGAACAAAAATACTACAAACTATAAAAGTTATTGTATTTTTATTACTATTTTGCATTCAATTTCTCCACAATTTCATTTAAAAGTTTTTCTCTACCAATAGGACTATAGCCTTGATTAAAGTAAGGTGATGCAGTTAACTTAGTTATCTTACCTTCTTTTACTGCAGGCAAGCTATTCCATATTGCATTTCCTTCAAGAGTTTTCAAGTCATCAGCAGTTGCTAGAACAAATATATGATCCGCTTTTATTTTTGCTAACCCTTCATAAGTTACAACTGGTAGACTTATGTCCTTTTGTTCTGGCATACCTTCTGGCTTCTTTAACATCATATCCTCATATAAAACACTTCCGAATCCAGCTCCATCAAATACATAGAATTGACCACCACTAGCTAAGAATGATAAGTAAGATGTATCTTTTCCTTGTGCTTCTTTAACTTTTTCCCCTGCTTCTTTAGCCTTCTTATCATAGTTTTCTAACCATGTATTTGCTGCATCTTCTTTATTGAAAACTTTCGAGAATGCTTTTACGTCATCTTTCCAGTTTAAAGCTTCTAATTTAATCATAACTGTTGGTGCTATTTCTTTTAATTGATCATACATTTTTTCTTGTACAGTTGAAATTATAATTAAGTCTGGTTTTAAATTCATTATGGCTTCAACATCCATAGTATCTTGCATGCTATATCCTACTATGGTTGCACCTTTTAATGTATCTTCTAGATATGTAGGGAATTTTTTATAATCATAGGCATCACTGTTAGCAGTTCCTACTACTTTATATCCCAAAATAGATAAAATATCACTATTACCACTTAAGTCTACTATTCTTTCAGGTTTTGCAGGTATTTCTACCTCTCCTTTTACATCAGTTACTTTAACTGTCTTCGCTTCTTCTTTTACAGTGGATGAATTTGTATTTGAACAACCAACGAATAACATAGCTGTCATACAACCTAATAAAAGTTTTTTTAGTAATGAAGTTTTTCTCATTTTATATCTCCTTTTTATATCTTATATGATATTTATTCTCAACTATCGTAAGTGTACATGATATTCATTCTCATTTCAATAGTGACACCATATTTAATTATTTTTACATCTAATATAATTATTTTCTTGTGTATCTATCTATTATTTAATATAATCTTATTATTCTATATAGGGGGTATTCTTATGGTTGTAAGGTCCAGTGAGGAGTTTAAATCAGTTGTTTTAAAAAAGTTAAATTTTGGTAGTTTTGAAGATGAAAATTATACTTTATATACAAATAAAAATAGACCTGAGCTTGGTTACTTCATTAGCTATTCAAGAAAAGATTATTATGATTTAGGTATTGCAGACTATACTATACCTGAGAATTTTTCTTTGCATTTTGATAATCCCGAGCTTTTAATGCGCTTTGGACTTGTTTATAAAGGTATTACAGAATTTAAACTTGAGAATAACCCAATTTCTTCTTTTACCCCTTCCTATTTCTTCGTTGTTGAGAAAGATTTAAAAGGACATCAAACATGGAAAAAAGGGCAACATTATCACGGAATCGAAATAACTATACGCGAAAAATATTTTACAGATATAATTAAGCCTAATTTCCCAAACATAATGGATCTACAGGCTTTTATTACAAATTATACTTATACTTATCTTCCTATGGAAATAGTGAGAATTATTCATCAGTTACAAAGTTTGGTTAATGAAAATTCTTTAAATTCAATTTACTTAGAGTCTAAAATTTTGGAGTGCATTGCGATTCTAAATAATGAGATTACCAAATCTTCCGAAAATGCCTTTACTAATCAAATTAACTATGGAAATATTTATATTGGTAATGACAGAATAATAAAATTAACTTCTTCAGATATTAGAGCTATTCAAAAAGCTCATGATATTTTATCAGAAAACTACAGCAATCCTCCTAGTATAGAAACCCTAAGTAAGATTGTGTATTTAAATGAACAAAAACTAAAGGCAGGATTTTCAAAGCATTATCATATGTCAATTGGTGAATATACAAATCATATTAGAATGACCATTGCTGCGAATCTTCTATCTACAACAGATTTAAGCATTGAAAATATTGCGAACAAAGTAGGTTATAACTACTCCGCAAATTTTTCTAAAATGTTTAAAAAAACATATGGAAAGACTCCTTTAAAGTTTAGAAAAACAAAATAAATAGCCATCAATCATAGTTGATGGCTATTTATTGAATTGCTATAAAATAAATTTTTCTATTTCTAATGCTACTCCATCATTTTGTACTGTATCGGTAACTTTTTTTGCATAACCCTTTACGTAATCATCAGCATTTCCCATAGCTATTCCGCAGCCAACTGTAGATAACATTTCTATATCATTTTTCCCATCACCAAAGGCATAACTATTCTCTATAGGAATATTTAAATACTCTAATACCTTTAGAATTCCTGATGCTTTTGAATTAGTTTTAGAATATAACTCGAAAGAACCTTCTTCTAAGTTATGCATATAGTCAAAACTATCCTTGCCTAAGGTTAAACAATAATCTATGCTTTCTTGATCCTTGCATAACATTTCAATTTTATAGGTGTCTACTTCATCAAGAACATAATTTCCTTCTAAATATTTTTTAGAAATTTTATAAGAATCGTAAAATGAATGCAGCTTTCTATGTGTATTTTTAATATAAGAATATTCTTCACCCTGCAATATATATTCAATATTAAGCTCTTCAAATTTACCTACTATTTCTTTTACGGTTTCTTTTTTAATAGCTTCTTTATATATACACTTATCAGCAAGTTTTACATATGATCCATTTGTGAGCACAAAACCATTAAATCCAAAGTTTAGTAATGCTTCATTTAGAAAAGCATATGGTCTACCTGTAGCCAGGAAAACATAATCTCCTCTTTCTTGAAGCTTACGTATAGCCTTTTTTACTCTAGGAGTAATATCAGTTAATCCATTTAAACAATCAATTAGAGTTCCATCAATATCAAAAAATACTGCTTTTTTCATACTTCTTCTTATCCTCCTAACAGCTTATTCTCATTCATTGTTACTTGTTACTATTTACTATCATTCTATTTTAATTATTCCTACTTGTCAATTAATTTAATTGCATTATCCTTTTATAATTGTTAAAATAGAAACAAATGAGAACAAATTGGAGGAAATTATGTTTATTGTAGAAAGACATAAACACATCTTAGATCTATTAGAAAGAGATGGAAAGGTATTAGTAAAAGATTTAAGTATTCTGTTTGGCGTAAGTGAAAGTATGATTAGAAAAGATCTCCAAGTTCTAGAGAAAAACAACTTACTTCAACGTACTTATGGCGGCGCTATTAACATAAAAAGAACTATAGTAAATGGTGAAAGCTTCTTTAAAAGAGTTGAAAAGAATACTGATTTAAAAGAGGTAATTGCACAAAAAGCATATGAGTTAATAAAAGAAGGCGATACGATTTTTCTAGATGCATCAAGTATATCCTATTTTCTTGCAAAGCTAATTACACAAAATAATAAGAGTATTACATTGATTACTAATATGGTTGAGATATCATCGATGATAAAGTTAGATTCTAAAATACATGTTATTTTTATAGGTGGAGATTACGATCCCCTTGTTGGTGGTAATATTGGTTCTCATTCAAATGAACAAATAAAACTTTACCGTTGTAATAAAGCATTTATAGGTTGTAGTGGAATAGATTTAAGAGATGGAAGTATTAGTACTGGTGAATCTGAAGATGCTGGAACTAAGAAAGTAATAATGAAAATATCTAAAGAGTTATTTCTATTAGCACCAAATGAACGATTTAATTTAGATGGAATATATACCTTTTCCAATATATCTGACTTTCATAGTATAATTACAGAATCTGAGCCAAACGATGCAATAATGACTTTACTTAAACAGTACGACATTAACTTAATATAAATGTATACATAAGAAAACCTACATAGATTTAATTGTTCTAAATCCTTGTAGGTTTTTTATTGTCTCTATAATAATAGGCTTTTCTCAAAAGCTATTCTTTTACTCCCATCCTCTAAGTAAATTATTCCACAATACTTAAAGGAATTTTTCCTAAGTAGCTTTTGCATTGATAAATTCTCTTCATGTGTATCTACTTTGATACTGTAAACACCTTTATTTAAACAAATCTCTTCTACATTTCTAATAATCTCTGATGATAACCCCAATCCTTTATACTTGCTGTGAACTGCTATCCTATGAATAACTGCAAATTCATTATTACTAACCCATTGCCCCTCATATATAGTGTCATAAGTTTTTTCACCATCAAAAGAAATTGCTGCTGTTGCTACAATATTATTATCTTTTAATAATACATAGCTATGCTCATTCGTAATATCATTGTTTATTGTTTCTACACTCGGATAATTATTCTGCCATTGATCTATCCCTTGCTCTTTAAAGTAGGCTTGTGCCTGACTTATTATATTCATTATTTCTTTCATATCTGCTTTAATTGTTTTCCTAAAAATCATTATTTATAAGCCCCCCATTAAATGTTAGATCTATAATTTTTATATTTAGCCCCATATACTTATAGATATGTTCACTTGAAAGTTCAACTAATAATATATCTTAATCAAATTGAAACCTCAACTTATTTCTTTAATTATTGATTTAACTATATAAAGTTAGTTAAAATATATAGTATATTATTGGAAACAAGGAGTTGTATAACTATGATTGATTTACATATACACACTACTACATCAGACGGTTCTGATGAGCCTAAAGATATTCTGATTAAAGCACAAAAGTTAGGTCTAAAATACATCTCTATTACGGATCATGATTCAATTGGCGCCTATACAAAATTGAAGGATATTAATATTCATGACTACTATGATGGTAAGCTTATCCCAGGTTGTGAATTTTCTGCAGTACATAATGGAAAACCAATTGAAATATTAGGGTATGGTATAGATTTTGAAGTGATAAATTCAAGCGGAATTGTATCTGATGAAAATTTTTACGCAAGAGAAAATTCTTATCTAAATAAAATGAAAGAGATATGCCGAAACCTTAATATTAAATATAGTGAGGATTTATCAATTAAAGGAAAGTATTTTGCAACCCAGATGCTTCACGCAGATATAAGGAAATATCCTGAAAATGAAAAACACTTTCATAAGGATATATGGGAAAATCTTAATGCATTTTACAGAACTTGTGTAAATAATCCTGATAGTCCATTCTTTCTAGACCAAATGAAAGATTATCTGACTGTAAATGAAGCTGCAGACCTTATTAAAAAAGCAGGAGGGAAATCATTCCTTGCCCACTTATATGGATATTTTGTTGAAGACCATGTAGAGTTCTTAAATTCTATAGTGTCATTAAATGCTCTTGATGGCATAGAATGTTACCATTCTCTTCATTCAATAGAAAGAACAAGGTATCTGCTTAATTATTGTAGAGAGCATAATATATATTCATCAGGTGGTAGTGATTATCATGGAAAACTTAAACCTAATGTTAAAATGGGAGAAAGCATAGCTGATACAAATATCCCTTATGATATATTGGCTCCATGGCTTCCAAGTAATGTACTATAACATTTTTGTAATGAATATTGATAAAAACTCTCATTTACTTATTTAAATATTAATGTATAATTTAAATGTAAATAAACAAGCTAAACTGTAAGTTTTGTTTTGAAAGGAGATAATTTTATGTCAACATATATGATTACATATTTTTTAAGTGATACTTGCGGATGTGGTCACGACCATGATCACGAACATGACCATGAACATGAGCATATTGAATCAAGCGAAGATAATATAATTGCAAAGATAAAATCTGTAGGTGCTTGGGCTCACTTTATGCCTGAAGCATTCCTTGTTAAAAGTGCTTTATCTGCTCAAGAAATATTAGAGGAACTTAATGTAGTTGCAAATGCAGGAGATATATTGTTTGTAACGAAAACAGATGCTGACTCCTGTGCATGTCAAAACCAAGCTGTTATTGACTGGATAGCAAAGTAATTAGATACTTTAAAATTAGAAAAGCAATTTGGCTTACCATACCAGATTGCTTTTCTAATTTCTTTTTTTTATCATTCAACTATTCCCATTATATCTTTAAATCAAACATGATATAATAAGCGTAATCGTAATGTATTGGGGGGTGTTTTTTATGAAGGTCAGTGATACATTCAGCTTTAAATCAGTTTGCTCCTTGCAGGGACTACAAAGTCAGCTATGCTTTGTTTGGAGCCTAAGCTGTTAAATTAGCTGAAACGCGTACATGTTTTAGGTTCTGTAACACATAGCTTTTTTGTATTCTTTGCTTTAATACTTTAATAAAAGTGGAGGAGTAAGGAAATGAAATATGCAAAAGCACAAGATGTGTTACCAATAGAAATTATTGAAATAATACAGAAATATGTAGATGGAAAATATCTTTATGTACCCAGAAAAGATGAAAATCATAAGTCTTGGGGAGAAAAGAGTGGAATAAAGAATGATCTTAAGGTAAGAAATAATGAGATTTATAAAAAATATGTTGGTGGGTCTACTATTAAGGAACTCACTCAAGAGTATTACCTGTCAGAGAAAAGTATAAGAAGAATAATAAAACAAGAGAAGCATATATGCTCATAATCAATACAGAACTATTTATTAGATTGAAGGCTTATTTAAACTCATGTTATGATTTCATTGTGGAAATCCAATGAAAGTTATAATTTGTAATTTAAAACAAGATTCAATAGGAAATGATTATGAATATATAGTGTGTTTTAGATTAAGATGATTATTGTTGCTTTCAATTGGAGTAATAATGATCATCTTTTATTTTGTAGATTAGGAATAATGAAACTGGTAGTAAAGTCATTTTTACTTACGTTAACAATGAAAATAAGAATATTTAGAATAGAGGTGCTGAATTTATGAATACTTTTATAAAAAAACATGAATTTAATTATATAAGAAAGCTTTTACTTGACTTAAAAAATGCTTTTATAGGATGCGTAGATAAAGATATTATTGAAGCTTCTAAGGCAAATACACAAGATAAGATATTAAATATTTTTCAGGACTTATCCGAGGAAGAAAAAGGGATACTTGATATTAGTAAACTAACTAAAATACATCACTTTGATAGCTATATAGAAGAACTTAATGAATATGTTTATGGAATACCAAACATTACAAATGCACAGCTTAGTAGATTGTTTAAAAAGGAAAAGAAGTTTAAATTACCAACCCAAGAAGATCAAGCTTCAAAAAATGTATATTTAGGCTGGATTGATAACTCAATTAGAAAATTATTTGTAGCTTACAATATGAATGGCAATCTTATCGGTATGGCATGTAGGATTTCAAACCCTGATGCAAATAACTCTCATAGATGTGTTCTATGCAACCGCGTCGGCAAGGAAAATGAAGTAGCTTTCGTTTCTCCTATCTGTAAGACAACTAGTACTGCAGAAGGTGCATATAGATCAATTGGCTTTGATTTATGCTTAGATAGCAAAGAGTGTAATGAAAGAATTGTATCCATTGAAAAACTTGAAGAAATTTTAAAGAATGTTAACAACATAAAGTAATAGTTACATACATTATGCAAATAATCTATACAGATAAAAATAATTGAAAATGAATATAATTGAGATTTCCAGGTCTAAGGCAGATTTTATTTTGCTTTAGACCTTAATCCTTTAGTAAGGATTTTTTAAAATATATTCCTATATCAAGATTAAATTTCTTGGTATTCATAAAAGACATAATAGTTAAGAGAAAAAGCACTAATCAAAGATTAGTACTTTATTCTCGAATAAAATATTAACTTTAGTTAGCTTGTTTAAGTGAACTCTTTAAATCTTCCTCTGGTGTACTTATTGGTGTTATATTAAATGTATCAACTAGATATTGTAAAACATTCGGAGATATAAATGCTGGCAAACTTGGTCCTAAATACATTCCTTTTATTCCAAGTGACAACAATGCTAATAAGTCAGCAACAGCTTTTTGTTCATACCAAGAAAGTACAATTGTTAATGGTAGTGAATTTACATCTGTTTCGAACGCATCTGCTAGTGCTGTAGCTATTCTAACTGCCGAATAAGCATCATTACATTGTCCTACATCTAATAATCTAGGTAATCCAGCTACTGTTCCAAAATCCAATTTATTAAATCTGTACTTACCACATGCTAAAGTAAGAATTACGCAATCCTCAGGAACCATTTTAGCAAAATCAGTATAATAATTTCTACCTGGTTTAGCTCCATCGCAACCACCTATCAAGAAAAAGTGTCTTATTTTTCCTTCCTTAACTGCATTAATTATAGTTTCTGCATGGGATAGTGTTGCGTTATGTCCAAATCCCACTAGTATTTCTTTTTCTTCTTCCTCTTCTTTAAATCCCCCTAGTTCTAACGCCTTATTTATTATTTCACTAAAATCTTTAGTCCCATCCTCAGAGACTCCAATATATTTTACACCGTCCCAACCTACAACACTGGTTGTAAATATCCTATCTTTATATGTTTCTCTTGGTCTCATTAAACAATTAGTAGTCATCAAAATACACCCTGGTATTTCATCAAATTCCTTTTGTTGATTTTGCCATGCGGAGCCAAAGTTACCTACTAAATGTTTATGTTTTTTTAATTCTGGATATCCATGGGCTGGTAACATTTCTCCATGAGTATAAATATTAATTCCTTTACCTTCTGTCTGCTCTAGTAACATTTCTAAATCTCTCAAGTCATGACCAGATACTATAATAAATGGACCTTTTTTGATGTTAACGTTTACCTTGTGTGGTGACGGATTTTTGTATTTAGTCGTATTAGCTTCATCTAAAGTCTGCATCACTTGCACACTCATATCTCCAACTCTCATGGTCATACGTATCATATCTTCAAGAGTTAAATTGTCATTTGTAGTAGATTCAAGACCTAAGAAATAAATATTATCTACTTGTTCATTATTATATCCGATAAATCTTGCTTGATGTCCATAAGCACTTACTCCCTTTAATCCATATAATATAGTGGATCTTAGGGAACGAATATCTGCGTCAAGATTCTGATCATACATAATTCCCGCTTTTACTGAATCCTTTAACATTTCTTCTTTAGTATCACTTAGATTATATGTAGCTGCATCTGGATACTTTCCTTCTGGTGCTTGATCTCTTAGCTCTTCTTTTATTTTTTGTGATTCCTTCAACATCCTTACATGAACTTCAGCATCAAAATTTACATTTGTTAATGTTGTAAATAGTCCATTTTCTACAAACTTAACTATATCCTTATCAATAACTTTGCCCTTTTCAATTAATGGTTTTGCATAACAAGAAATGCCCTTTAATTGATATATCAATAAGTCCTGTAAGTTTGCAATTTCTGGTGTTTTTCCACAAACACCACTCTTAGTACATCCCTTTCCTCCAGCAGTCTGTTCACACTGATAACAAAACATTGCATTTTCCATATACATTCCTCCTCATAATAAATTATAAATTAAAGTAGTGTTAACTACATTAATATCATATACTTGCCCCTAATTATAATTTTTTATTATGTATATATGTTTTCTGAAAAATTCCGCCGTAGTTATTCTTACATCTTAATTAAAATATATACTTTTTTATTTCTTTAATTATAGCACATTTTGTAAAAATATAACTATTTATGTTTTCAATTTATATCAATTATATTGTATTAATCTATTATATTATTAGTCTAATTGATTCATTTGTAGATTTGATTTTTGTTTAAGTTGTGAATCACCATATAAAAAACACTGATTCTATTATATTTTACATATAGAATCAGTGTTCCTTCAATGTCTTCTAATCGGATACCTCAGATAACCCCTTTAATAAAAGGTTCTGTTTATTTTTATTTATATAAATATTGCTCACAAGTACATTACTTACTTATAGCATAAACATAGTCATCTATATATTCTCCAATTCTATCCTTTAATAAATCATATGCATTAGGCTTTAATTTTCCTTGACGTATTTTTATATATTGTGTATGCATGTATTGACTTATTAATGTTAGTGGTATCTCTATATTAGTTAAGTTATCTATCATTTTATTTAATGCAAATTCTACTTCTTCATTAGGCATATAATACCTACATCTATCCGATAAGCTGTATTTTCTTTCTAATTTTATTTCTTCTCCTGTTCCATTATAATGTTTCTCCCATTGACTTGGATCCTTTACCATAACGAAATCTAGAATTTCTCTAAATTTTGATACTTCAAAATTAGAATTATATCTAAAGAGTTCATTTTCTATATCATTTAATGCAAAAGCGCCCTCTCTAAAACCAAATGTGAGTGCTGGGCCTACTTTTAATATGATAAATCCATCCTCTACCATTTTCCTTAAAGCTTCTTTTGTTTGATAATCTGTAGAATGTGCTTCAAATACTAATTTATCATATTTTTTTATAACATTTGAAATATCTCTTGCCTTCTCTCTATCATATTCCCATACACTTGTGGACCCAAATTCTACACCTGGCTGGACAACAACTCCAATAACATCTTCAAAAGCTTTGGAGATACCATGTCTTTCAAAGGCTTCTTTAAAGGTTCTAACAGTATTTTCAAAGTTCTCTACCTTCGTTATTTGTAACCCTTCTTCCTCTTCTACAGCTTCAGCACCTCCAGGTATAGGAACTTCACTTCCTATTATATAAATAGGATGCACTGCAGCTTTATCACTGTTAAGTAGCTCTAAGTAAGCTTTCTCAGCAGTTTCACACAATATTGCTGCTCTTTCAGCAATAATCTCATCACCAAATTTTCCATCTTCTGCATCACCTTTAATCTGCATGCTTGTATCAATATGAATCTTTGTAAATCCAGCCATAACATATTGTCTAATTAATTCCTTTGAATTTTCTAAAGCTTGTTCCCTATCTATGTTTCTCCAGGTAAGTGGTCCTAAATGATCTCCGCCTAATATAACTTTATCCTTAGGAAAATCATTTTTCTCGCATAATTCATAAATAAAATCTTTATACTCTTTAGGAGTCATTCCAGTATATCCACCAAATTGATCAACTTGATTTGCTGTTGCTTCTACAAGCAAATACATGTCTGTATTTCTTATCTTGTCCATTGAGGCTTCAATAACAAATTTATTTGAACAACATACTGAAAATATTCCAGCATGTTTTCCTGATTTATAATTTTTTATTATATCTATTATTGGATGTTTACTCATACTTTTTCCTTCTTTCACTATTAATGACCTATTTTTATCACAAAACTTTTAATCAAAGTTTAAGGCACAAGCCTTAATACCTGTGCCTTAGTACTCTCTTTATGAAAATTGTATTATGGTTTTATGGGTCTGTTAGTATCTATTGTTTTTATTTATTCTTTAATATAAAATATATTTGATCATTTATTTTATTACTTACTGCAATAAGTAATATTTACTGGGCTTAGGATTGTTATTTTTCCTAAGCTTTTTTTGTTTTAGTACCTATTAGCACTTCCACAAACTTCAATTTTATGCTTTACAATTTGTTTCATAGCTTCTTTTCCTGGAGTCATATATTTTCTTGGATCACTTTCTACTGAATTTTCACTAAAAAATGTTCTTAATGCATTTGCAAAAGGAATTTTTAAATCAGTTGCAACATTTACTTTACATATTCCAAGTGAGATAGCCTTTTTAACTAATTCATCTGGAACATCAGATGCACCATGCAAAACTAGTGGTACACTAACTTTACTTCTTATTGCCTCTAATCTTTCAAAATCAAGTTTTGGCTCTCCTTTATATAATCCATGCGCAGTTCCTATAGCTATTGCTAATGAGTCAACATTTGTTCTTCTTACAAATTCCTCTGCATCATCTGGATTAGTATATAATGCGTCTTTTTCATCAATTATTAAATCATCTTCTTTTCCACCAAGCTTACCTAGTTCTGCTTCCACCACTGCATCATATCTATGAGCATATTCCACAACTTCTTTAACAATTTCTATGTTTTTTTCAAACTCATATTTAGATGCATCTATCATACATGATTTAAATCCAATATTGATATTTCTCTTTATGTCATCCACATCTTCAAAGTGGTCTAAATGTATAGCTATTGGAACATTATACTTATTTGCTGCAACTTCTGCCATAGCTTTAATATAGTCTGGGCCTGCATAATTTTGTATAGTTGATGGTGTTCCTGCTATAATCACGGGTGACTTCATTTCCATGGCAGTTTCAACAACTACTTGCAAAGTCTCCATATTGTGTATGTTGAATGCAGGAACTGCATATCCTTCACGTTGTGCTTTTAAAAGCATTTCTCTCGTTGATAATATCATATATTACTCCTTCCTTACTTGAACTTAAAATTTCACATGCTTAGATTCCATCTTCACTGCTAATCTCTTCGTTTTGCTTTTCTTTAAGTTCAAATACATTTATTCCATTAGCTCCAGCTTTTTTTGCTTTTTCTACTAGATCTTTAAGACTAATATTATCCCTTCCAAGCACTACTTCCAATAACATTGGTACATTAGTACCTGAAATAACCTCTATTTTTTTATCACTTAATTCCTGCTTTAATAATACAGAATTCATATATGGTGAACCCCCAGCCAAATCTGTTAAAACTAAAATCTCATCACCCAAATTATTTATAGCTTCCTTTAGATTGTTTTTTAATTCAGCTGAACCTTGTCCATCTATAAAATCAATTCCTATTACCATCTCCTGTTCCCCAGCAATTAACTTTATATTACTTAGTAAACCTGAAGCAAAATTACCGTGACCAGATAATATTATCCCTATCATTTGTCCAACTCCATCCTATTTATATTCGTGAATTACAACACCCTTAACTACTCTATTTACAGTACCATCAGGTCTTGGATTGTCTGGTGAAATATTAAGACTTAATGAGTTTAAATATCCAAACATTTGTCCAAACAACATATAGTTAAATACCTTATATATATCAGGTACATTTTTACCATCTATACATAGATAATTATTACAGTTATCTTTTAATTGTGCATCCTCTTCATAACTAATTACTGCAAGCTTATGCTCTCCTGAATCCCCATAGATTTCTTTTACTAAGTCTAAATCATACAATTTAGTGTATTCATTGCTAGAAGCCATAAATATAACTAAAGTGTCATCATTGATTATTGATTTAGGACCATGTCTGAATCCCAATACAGATTCACATATTGTAACTATTCTTCCACTTGTAAGTTCAAGATTCTTAAGTGCCATTTCCTTACATAAGCCTTTGAACATATCAGAACCTAAATAAACAATTCTGCCAGCTTTATAATCAACTAGATTTTTAACTTCTTGCCATTTATTTTCTAATATATTTTCTCCTTGTGATGAAATTATATCAATAACTTCCTTGTTCTTTTCTATATTATCTATATCAAAGATAAGAAGTGTAGCAAGTGTCATGCAGCTAAATGAGCTTGTCATAGCAAAACTTTTATCATTTGATTTTTCTGGCATTAGAATTAACAAATCTTTTTCATTGTTTTTACATCTCTTTGCCAAGTCACCATCTTTATCACAAGTAATTACTAATTGAAGAATATTATCAACATTATTTTCAAATAAGTCATATGCTCCTACACTTTCTGGTGAATTTCCTGACCTACCATAAGAAACTAATATTGTTTTAGTTTCTTTTTCAATATACTTTTCTGGGTTGGAAACTATATCAGTTGTTGCTATAGCCTCTACCCTAGCACTTAAACGTTTATTTAGCTCTAAGTAAACAGTATTACCAACATGCTCTGATGTTCCTGCTCCTGTTAAAACAATTCTTGTATTCTCATCAACATTTTCTTTGATAAATTTTTGAATAACTTCTTTTTGATTCAATATTATCTCATAAGTCTCTTTCCAAAGATCTGGCTGCTGTCTTATTTCTGTAGCTGTAAATATTGCATTTATTTTTTCTAGTTCTTTTGTTTCTTTTCCAAAAATCATTTTCATTTCTCCTTTTTATATTTTAATTTTTTTAAGTTAATATAAATTATTTTTCTTAAGTCCATTTTTATAAATTAAGAAAAATATTAATTTGCTTTAAAAATCTATAAAATACCAAAGAATGATAATACAATAGCCATAACAAATGTTGTCATTATTAAGATTACAGGGCTAACTTGCTTTTTCTTTAATAGATAGAACATTAATAGTGTATATCCCATTGATAATATATTAGGGAAAATTTTATCTAAAAAGTCACCTTGTATCATAACAGTTTTATTTTCATTTACAACTATTCCAGTTAAGACTTGAATCTTAACATATGAAGCTATTAAACCACCAATTACTGTTACTCCAAGTACTGTCGCTGATTTAGCAATTAACTGTGATGTATTCTTGATTTTTTCTACTGCATTAACTCCAAGATTGTATCCTAGATGTGTCCAAACAATACGTAGTACAAATATGGTTACATATGTTGCAAAAAATATTATAGGTCCTATAGCGCTTCCTTCCATAGCAAATGAAGCTGAAATACCTGCTACTATCGGTAATAAAGTAAACCAAAAGATTGCGTCACCTATACCTGCAATTGGAGCAAATAATGCTAATTTTAATCCCTTAATAGTCTTTCTATCTTCCTTATTTTCCTCTAAAGAAATTAGTAATCCCATTAAAAAACCAACAAGATTAGGATGTGTATTTATAAATTCTAGGTTATCACTCATAGCGTCTGAAAGACCTTCTTTGTCATCTTTATATATTTTTTTCAGACTTGGTAATTGAGCTAATGTAAACCCACCACCTTGCATTCTTTCATAATTGAAACTTGCTTGTAAGAACGATGACAGTAGTCCTAATTTCGTAATATCTTTCTTATTTAATACCTTTTTTTTAGATTCCATCGCTATAATCATCTCCTCTATTCTTATTTATACTTGCACTTAAAAGTAGCTTTTCTTTATCTTGGTTGTAAATGAAAAGTGCCAACGCTACTCCTACAATTGCAACTGGTAATAGATTTGAAAATGGTACAAACGATGCTACAACAAATCCAATAATTATAAATGGTATGAATTCTCCTTTTAGCATAACTTTCAAAAGCATACCAAATCCTACAGCAGGTAATATTCCACCAGCGATACCAAAGCCATGTGTAAGCCATTCTGGCATTGATTGTACAAGACTTCTCATTGCATCTTGTGCAAGATATGAACATAAGAACACAACTACTCCATAAGTTATTGCCACTATAGATGTTGTTATAATATTTAGTCTTATGAACTTATTTATATTGGCTTCCTCTGCATATTCATCTGCCTTTTTCATAAAAACTGAGAATGTTGAGTAATAGAATAATATTATATATTGCATTAAGAAACTAAATGGTAATGCAAGTCCTATTGCTGCAGCTGGGTCTTTTCCAGTTGTATGTGCAATAACTGTTGTCATTACACCCGCTAAAATTGGATTTGGAGGTTGTGTTCCACCAGCTGGAGTTAGTCCAGCAAACGCTAACTCTGTTAAACCTCCTGCAAGTAATCCTAACTTAATATCTCCTATAATAATTCCTGTTAAAGTACAAACAATAATTGGTCTAAATATAAATAATCCTTCTAACCAAAAATCAATTCCAACTATTATTGCCATAATTGCTAAGCAAATACCTTGCGTTAAAGTAATAGCCTCCATATGAATTCCTCCCAAAATTTAAATTAATTAATCTTTTCCTTTATGCTACCTGGAACATCTTGTATATATATATCTACCCCCATATCCTTAATAGCTTTCAAGTCCTCCATATCTTGATCATCCACATATACTTTTTTACTTATTTGTCTTTTACCTTTGTCAAAATGCATGTTTCCCACATTTACCTCTTTGATTGGCACCCCCCCTTCAATTAGTTTTCTTACTTCTCTTGGTGATTTAACTACTATAAATATTTTTTGATGTGCTGCTGCCTTGTGTATTACATCTATTGTTTTTTGTAATGTAAAAAACCTAACACCAGCTCCAGATGATTGTGCTGTAACTTCCATCAATTGCTGCTGTAAAGTATTTTCTGCCACTTCATCATCAGCTACTATAATTAGATTTGCACCTAATGTAGTTGTCCATGTTACACCTACTTGCCCATGAACAAGTCTGTTGTCAATACGTGTTAATAAAATATTTGGTGTTCCCATAATCCTTCAGCTCCTTAATTTTTGATTTTATGAGTTCATTATATTGGGGTTTGAAAAAGTTTTCAATAGTTTGGGGGGATTATCGCCCACAGGTCAAAGTTGTTACTAAAATACATACATACCACTCATCATACTGGTATTGTTTTTTCATATCGATATTATCTTTTTCATAGTAATCATCAAATATTTATGTTATTATTTATGTAATTCAAACTTATACGCGAGGGGATACAATAATGAGTAATACTCCACTGTATATGGAAATTTATTTAGATATTTTAGAAAAAATTAGAAATGGGTTTTATTTAGAAAACTCTCCGATAGCATCTGAACGAGAATTGTGTTTATCATATCATGTGAGTCGTTCCACTATTAGGCAAGCCATGTCATTACTCTATAAAAATGGTTATGTTTATACGGTTCAAGGTAGAGGCACATATGTGAAACCTCACATATTTGAACAACCTCTATATAAGTTTTATTCTTTTACAGATGAGCTTAAGAAGAATAATATGGATATATGTAATTCCATAATTAGTTGCGAAATTATAAAATTAGATGCACATCTTTCTTCGATTTTAAATAGACCAAAAGAGGATTTATTTCACAAAATAGTAAGGCTTAGAACTGTTGAAAATTCGCCGCTCATGATAGAGTCTACCTACTTACCTAAAAATAGGTTTTTTAGAATAGAAAAGTCCCTATTAGAGAATGGATCGCTATATGCATACTTAAAATCCAACTATTCTCTAAATGTTGACAGGGCCTTAGAAACCTTCAAGCCAATACTTCCTAAGCAATGGCAGGCTGAATTATTAAATATTTCTACTAAAACGCCTTGTATGCTTCTTGAAAGATTTAGTTATGAAGATGATGAATTAATAGAATATACACATTCCATTGTTCGTGGAGACAAATATGTATTTAAAGTAAACTTATCAAATTAAAATTTGTTAAAAATAAAAAGCACTGATTCCTTTATATTTTATATATAGAATCAGTGTTTCTTCATTCTTAATCATTATTTTCTCAAAATCTTATCCATCGCTTTTCCCTTTGCTAGCTCATCTATTAGCTTATCTAAATAGCGAATTTCCTTCATAATTGGTTCTTCAATGTCCTCCACTCGAACACCGCAGACAACTCCTTTAATTAAAGTTCGTAAAGGATTAAGCTTCGGAGCTTCCACAAAGAAAGTCTCGAAATCAGTCTGTTTTTCTAGCTGATCTTCTAGCTCTTCTTGGCTATATCCTGTAAGCCAACTGATAATTTCATCAACTTCTGTTTTCGTGCGCCCTTTTTTCTCCGCCTTCTTAACATAAAGGGGATAGACACTTGCTACACTCATTGTATAGATACGATGTTTGGTCATAATAAATCCTCGCTTATGTAGTTTTCTTTATTATATCACAATAAATAATCTATTTTGCTTTTTATTCACACCTAGTTTATTTTTAAATCTCCTTAGAATACGGTACAATATTTAGCACTATTTCTTTACTTAATAAATATTTTCATAAGTTTATTATAAAGAGGATTAATCATATAACCTGTAGGACTATGGGAATACCTTTTTCCTGTATTCAGTTGGCCTATTCTTTCCATTTCCTCGTCGGATAATTCAAAGTCAAATAACTGAATATTTTCTTTAATTCTCTTTGGATTTGATGATTTAGGAATAATAATAATTCCCCTTTGTATATGCCAGCGTAGAATAACTTGCGCCACAGTTTTTTTATGATTACTTGCAATTTCATTCAAAATCGTATTTTTAAATAAATCCTTATTGCCTTGTCCTAATGGAGCCCAAGCTTCATGTAAAATCTTATGTTTAATTAAGTAATCATGTAGTTCATCTTGTGGGAACTCAGGATGCGTCTCAACCTGGTTAATCATAGGTGAAATCTTAGAATGTTTCATTAATTTCTCAAGGTGTTGAATTTCAAAATTTGCAACTCCAATAACTTTAATTTTTCCTTCTAGATACAACTCCTCCATAGCCCTCCATGCTTCAATATACCCAGGCGCTGCAAAATGAATTAAATACATGTCAATATATTCTATATTTAGATCTTTACATGTTTTTTCAAATGCCTTTTTAGTTGCTTCATACCCAAGTTCCGTATTCCATACCTTAGAAGTAATAAAAAACTCCTCTCTTGGAATCATACTTTTTTGAATTTCTGCTCCTAAGTTTTCTTCATTTCCATAAATTTTAGCTGTATCAAAGTGACGATAACCAATTCTAATAGCTTCCCCAACCGCAGTTTTAAAGTCTTCTTCCTTAGTTAATTTATATACTCCGAAGCCTACTTGAGGAATTTTCACACCATTAACTGCTTCTACTTCCTTATTAGCTAATTTCATTTATTTACTCCTTTCAAAACGAATTAATATAACCATACCTATTGAAGGTTATAACTTATATGTCTGTCTCATCTGGGTTATCTTTCCAGCAATCTGACATAAATTCTTCAAGATGGGAAAATAACAATTTCATCAAAGCCAACCCGCTTTTTGCCGGATTATTTATATGATAAAAGTTCATCGTACCTTGTTTTACAACATTCACAATTTTTGCTTCTTTCAATATCTTTAAATGATGTGAAACTGCTGGACGTGATAAGTTTGTTCTTTTAGTTATTTCTCCAACCCTCATTCCAGGATACGATCCCTTAGCCAAACTTAATATAATTAATTGTCTTGTCTCGTCTCCAATAGCAGTTAGTACTGGTCTGCATTCTTTAAATTCATTTTCTAGCTGCTTTAAGTTTTCTAATTCATTCATTGATATGACTCCTTTACGAAAGATATCAAATAATAAATGGTTAACTCTTTTCTTTACATGAAATCAACTCATTTATATGTTGATGGTTTAATCATTTAATCCATGATAGCAATTTATAATTACCTTATCAACATTGGGAAAGTAAATCGAGACGAATATCTTATTATATAAATTAACTTGCTTTTAAAATACGTTTTTCAATTGCATATTTCAAAATAAATTTTTATTTACTATAATAAACATAAGAGATACATTATGTGAGGAGCAATTAAGACATGAAATATAAGGTAGAATTATTAAAAGAAAAAAATTACAAGCCAACATTTTGGTCAGGTGGCATGGCTACAGAGTTGACTACATATCCTCTAAATTCTGATTATGCCAGTAAAAACTTTTTATGGAGGCTGGGAGTTGCTAAAATTGATATACCCGAATCCACATTTAGTAGTCTACCAAATGTATCACGTAAATTCATGGTTATAGAAGGAAAGATAACTCTCGACCACAAAGATAGGTATAAGAAATTACTTAACCCTTTTGAACAAGACGACTTTATGGGCGATTGGACAACTAAAACTTATGGTAAAGCTTCTGTTTTTAATTTAATGACAAGGGAAAATTATAGTGGTGAATTACTTCATCTGAATATTAATCCCAGCAACCAGCTTAAATTTGACTATAGAACTTCGTTAAATAAAGATTTAGTTTCAATTTGTTTTTACACTGTGCGTGGAGGATTTAATACTACTATTAATGATACAGTTTTTAAAGCTGTTAAAAATAACTTAATTACAGTTAACTGTGTAAATTCAGATCATACTCATGAATTTATGCTTTGTAACAATACTTCAGAAATTACTGATATAATAGTCAGCATAATTTATCGCAATTAGTTTACCTAATAACATTTATAGTGTTTCTTAAGCTACTAGAATTGTATAAGTAGAGTGTTGCAGCACTCTACTTTTTAATTTATATTAACTATATTCAATTATTTATTTTCAAAGAAAGAAGCTGATAACGGTTGTCTTTCTGTAAATCTTTTAAAGCTATGCTTAGGATATCCTACCATTACAACTCCTGTTATTTTCTTTTTTTCAGGAATGTTAAAAATCTTGTACATTGGCGAGCTATCACTTCGTGCACAAATTTCAAATATTCCTGCCCAGCATGATCCAAGTCCAAGGGATGGAGCAAATAATTCAAGATATGACAATGAGAGCATTGAATTTTCTCTACCATTACGAAAATCTTCATCAGCCAAAGCTATAATTATACTAGGTGCATCTCTTAGGATAGTATCAACTTTATTATTCCTATAACCACTAATCATCCCTGCCAATGCCTTACTCAACATTTCATTATTCTCAAACCAGTTAATGCATTCTTCAACTGCTAATTCAATTGTTTTTTTATCATCTACTATTAGATACGATATCCCTTGTGAATTACTTGCAGTTGGGGCTAAGTGGGCAACTTCAACAAGCTCCAATAATTTTTCTCTTTCCACTTCTATATTCTTATATGAACGAATAGATCGTCGTGATCTAATAAAATTCTTTGCTTCTTCAGGATTTAATTTTTTGATTTCTCCTATCTCACTTTGCATAGCTAATGGCGATTTCTTATTATCTATAGCTTCTTTTGGGCATATTGCTACACAATGTCCACATTCTAAGCATGCATTTGGATTGACCTCTTTTGGACCAGTAGCTTCTAGTTTTAGTACTCCTGTTGGACATTCTGCCACACACATTCCACATTTTATACATTTTTCTTCATTGACTGTTATTAAACTCATTTTCATTCACTCCTCATTAATTTTTTACTTTGATTAAATACAAGTACACTTAATTTTTAATTGATTTATAATAAATGCTTTTACATAAAAGTATCACATGTGATTATCACCTCCTTTAGTTTATACTTATATTTTTTGAGAACAATCGTTCTAATTAACACAAAAAAAATTTATCAGTTTTAATAGAGGTTTTACTTTTCTATAAAGCAAAAGTGTTTAGAGAATCTTAAATATTTCGAGAACGTTCATTCTAATTAATACAAAAATTTATTTATATAATAAATCCAAGAAAAAATTTGCTATACGATGTAACTTTTCTTTACTCGCGGACATTCTTAGCTGTACACGAATTCCATGCAAGGTATTTTGAAAAACTTCTGATAAAATATCAGAATCATAATTGCAGGAAATTTCCCCTGTTTGTTGTCCTTTTCGAACAAGATCAGCAATAAGCTGTTCTGTTTCCTTAAATACTCTTTCTATTTTTTCTTCTACCTCTTTATCCCTGAGAGCCATCTCAGTTGCTGAATTTACAATTAAGCAACCCCATTGTTTATCTTCATATCCTTCGATTATAAAATCAAAGATAAATTGTATAGCTTGCTTTGATGTTTCTGCATGTAAAATTCCAGCCTTTATTTTGTTTTTAATTAATTCTTCATAAAAATCCATGGCTTTTAAAAATAATGTATGCTTATCACCGAAGGCATCATATAGGCTTCTACGATGGATTCCCATGTGCTCTACTAAATCATTCATAGATGTCTTTTCGTAGCCTTGTCTCCAAAATAATTCCATTGCTTTCTCAAGAACTACATTCTCATCAAATTCTCTACTTCGTCCCATTTAGATTCCTCCTTTGCAATATTAATACTATCATTTTGAGAACGATCGGTCAAGAATCATTTATGCTACGGGTGGGTTGTCATCTTACTGATAAACAGATAGAAAAAATAAAAGAGTTCCTATCGGATGTTTTATCTGATTTTCAAGATTAAAAAAAGCGTATCCATTTGCATAGCCGATAGATACGCTTTTCTATATAATGTTCTTTAATGTGTCTTTCCTTTGCTTCTTTACTAAATCTTTTCTCTAATTATAGGCATACTCATGCATCTTGGGCCTCCACGACCTCTAGATAATTCATAAGATTCAAACTCTAATACCTCTATATTATTTTTTCTTAAAGCTTCGTTAGTTACATGATTACGATTATAACAAATTACTTTGCCAGGTGCTACAGCAAGTGTATTACTTCCGTCATTCCATTGTTCTCTGCTTGCTGCAATAGGATCGCCATTACCACACCTTATTAGATTTACTGCTGGCAGGTTTAGATGTCTTTTTAGTATACTAGATAACTCCTCATGTTCATACTTTATTTTGATTTCATTATTTTTTCCTTTATGAATGCTATATACATCTAAAGGTTTCTCAATACCAGAATATATAGTAAACTGATCATAATCCACCATAGTAAATACCGTGTCTAAATGCATGTAAGCCCTTGTTTTAGGGATATCAAAAGCTAAAACTGTTTCAAATGGTTCCTCTGAACTTAACAGCTTATGGGCTAATCTTTCAATTGCTATTGATTCAGTTCTATCGCTTATTCCAATAGCTAAAACCTTATCAGAAAGAACTAAAATATCTCCACCCTCAATTGGATGCGTTTTATTTCTGTTATACCACCTTGGCGTATCTTTGAACCTAGGATGATTATCAAATATATATTTTGCAAATATAGTTTCTCTATTTCTTGTTACATTAGCCATAACATTTAAGGAAATACCTGATCCAATAGATGCAAAAGGATCCCTTTGAAAATACATATTAGGAATAGGATCTAAATAAAAAGGATAAGGATTTTTAACCATATCTCCTAAGGACTTTGGTTTAATATCAATAAGCTCTTCTTTTCTAACACCAGCTATACATTTTCTTATTAGTTCCTTTGGTGAACAGTGGGCAAATAGCTCCATTAGAGCTTCCTGAAACCCTTGTGTAACTATTTTTCCCTCTTCCATAAATTCTTTTAGAAATTCATCTCTAACCTTAGTATCCTCTAAAATATCTGCCATAAGATCAGTAAGATATAGAACTTCTACACCTTCATTGCGTAAAATATCTGCAAATTGATTATGTTCTTTTTTTGCCTGTTTTAGAAAAACAATTTCATCAAATAATAATCTTCTTAAATAATCCGGAACTATATTTTCAACCTCTTCTCCAGGGCAATGAAGAAGTACACTTTTTAGATTGCCTATTTCACTATAAACAGAAATATTAGAATTAGAAACCACGAAATTCATCCCTTCCTTTAGTAATCTAATCCTTAGTGTTCCATTTTTCTTTAATATTATGTTTTGAGTAGCGCTTCACTTGTGGAATGGTTCTATGTATCAGTAACAGGTGAGGCTTTTGTATTATTTAAAATTTAAGATTACATTTTTTGATCTTGATATAGATGTTAAAAGCAAAGAAAAAAGTGCCTCACTCTATAAAGAGTTGCACTTTTTCTTAATTAATATTAACTATATTAAAACCTTGTCTTCTACTCTCTTCAATAAAGTTTTCTCCATCAATGTGAATACAATAAACTTGATTTCTATATTCTTTAGGTACTAATTCACATAACCTTCTTAATGATGTATGAACATTGTCTTTTGAATCATCTATACATGTATCATGATATACTATATTTCCATTCTTTAAAAAATCAACTATATCAATGTTAGTCTCATAAGTGTCTCCACTATAAAAGATACTATTTCCTATATCAAATTTTAAAATATAAGAATAAGAATTAAGTGCTTTCACGTGTTTCGTCAATTTTGAATTTACATTTAAACTTAATGATTCAATTCTATTATTAGAATCCACCACCTTAAAGCTCTCATTATCTTTTAATCCTAGTAATTCTAAAAATATTTTTATTCTTTCTTTTTCTTTAAAATACACTTTTGATATTATTTTATATTTCCAATAACAAAATCCAATAAATCCACCTAATGACCCAATATGATCTGAATGCATATGCGTTATTAATATATGAACTTCTTCAATTCCGTCCATTAAGTTTTTCTCTAAGACTTTCTTAAATACAGTTTCCCCGCAGTCAATTAATAATAACGTTTTATTTTCTTTAATGTATGCTGATGTATTGGCTTCTATAGAATGATACCCTGAACCTCTACCTAAAAACTTCAACCTATTCATATAAATACTCCTTTTTAAAATTATAAATTAATACTCTTATAAACATTAATATCGAAAGTATCCTTAGTTAAGCTGAAATATCCTATATCTATACTAATAGGTATACTCAAACCTATTTCCTTATAATCTTTTACAATATCTAAAATGTTTAGAATTTTATCATGTTCTACTTGTTCTAAAAATCTAATAATTGTAATATGAGCTCCCCAGGGCATCTTAAGTTTAATATTATACCTACTTGCCTCTCTTTCAATAGAATCTAAATACTCTATAAAGTTTTCATTTGGAGTTCCAGAGACTATTATTGAATCTTGATTAATTAAACATTCACTATAATATATTTTGGTATCTTTTATTATTAATCTATTATTAATAGCTATATTAGATATCAGTTCTAATTCATCTTTAATTAATTTAAATCCAACACATTCATTATAAGTTGCTAAAGTTGTATGAATATTGCTCTCATCATACTTAATACATTTAACTTCTTTATATATTTTTGAAGTAATATTTTTAATATTATTAATTACATTATCAGGATGTCTTAATGCTATAATATATCCACCTTTATTTTCTTGAATATTAGGTTTCAGACCTTCTACTATAACTTTTGATGTATCTCTAAACTCAGAATATATTCTCTCTTCATTCTCTAAAAAGTTACTATAATTCAATTGATTTCTCCTAATTATAAAATACTACCTTACCTTAATAATTCTAAAACCTTATTTGCCCATATAATCAATATTATACCACATAAGAAATGTATATATTTACTTACTGCTGTTCACCAAACTATATTCCTCTTCTTCAATTATCTTCTTATCAAGTCTTTCAAATAATAGTGTGACTTCATCAATTGAAACTCCATACTTAGGCTCAATTGTTTCCCATCTATCTCCAGGAATAGCTAGCCATGCTTTTATCTTTCCTGAAGACTCAGGTAAAAAAGGTGATAATAGGTTTGCTAAATTTGCTATTGAATAAATGCAATTATATATTGTATTACTGCAAACCTCGAAATTATCTTTTACTGTAATCCATGGTGCGTTTTCATCAAAATATTTATTTATACTTCTTATAAATTCAAAAATTTTCTCAAGTGCAACTTTTAAATTTCCTTGTTCAATAAGACTTCCTATAACCTCATATAAATTGTCTATTTCTTCTTTTATATTAATAGATACCTTACCATTAGGAATTTTACTGTCAAAATACTTTTTAGCAAAAACTAAAGTTCTATTGACTAAATTGCCATATGCCCCTAATAATTCACCATTATTACTATTCACAAATTCTCTCCAAGAAAAATCAGTATCTCTTTTTTCTGGTGCATTAATTAAGAAAAAGTATCTTAACGCATCTGAGTTGTAACGTTCTATTATATCTGGTACCCACACAGCCCAGTTATTACTTGTTGATATTTTCTTTCCCTCTAATGTTAAATATTCACTAGATATTATCCTATCAGGCAACTTATTATATCCTATCCCATTTATTAAAGCCGGTAAAATTATAGAATGAAAAGGTATATTATCCTTACCATGTATATAATATGAAGTAGCATTTTCATCCCAAAAATCTTCATATGATTTTTTATTTTCTAATGCCCACTTTTTGCTCATTGTAAGATATCCTAATACAGCATCTATCCATACATAAACCTTTTTATCTCTAAATCCTTGTATAGGTATATCTATTCCTAATGATAAGTCTCTTGATATAGCCCTATCACACAACCCTTCATTTAGGTATCTCTCTGTATTATTTACTGCATTAACTCTCCAATTACTTTGAGTTTTATCTAAGTTTTCTTTAATAGTGTTTTGAAATTTAGATAATGAGAAGTATAACTGTTTTGTATTCTTTACTATTGGTGTACTATTGCATAACTTACATTTTCTATCTGAAAGTTCTAATGGCTCTAGTAAAGCTCCACAATTATCACATTGATCTCCTCTTGCAATTGAATGACATTTGGGACATACTCCTTCAACATATCTATCCGGTAAAAATTGGTTGCAATGCTGACAGTAAATTTGCTCTACTTCCTTTTCATAAATTAATTTTTTATTGTATAGCAATACTATAGCTTCTTGTACCTCTCTCTTATGAAATTCATCATCTGTTCTCCCATAATAATCATAAGAAAAATTTAACCTCTCAAAACACCTTTTAAATTCTGCATGATATTTATCTGCTATGTCCTTTGGCAATACGCCTTCTCTTTTTGCTCTTATTGAAATAGGCGTCCCATGACAATCACTCCCTGAAACATATAATACTTTATCTCCCTTCACCCTATAATATCTTGCTAAAACATCTCCTGGTAATAATGCAGCTATATGGCCTATGTGTAATGAACCATTAGCATATGGCCAAGCTCCTCCAATAAAAATATTCATTTTCTAAATCCTCCTCATATATAATAAAATTTAAATAAAAAAACTCCCGTCCTAAGAAATTAATCTTAGGAACGAGAGCTAAACTTCGTGTTACCATCCTATTTCATGCATACCTTACAATATGCACCTCATCAAGTACGTCATATATATCATATGATTATACTCTATCACCATAACGGGTGAATCCGTTGCAGCCTTAATTCTTATAATAAAAATCTCGGTACACTGCTCCAAGGCCATTTTCACTTTAATATCATTTGCTTCCTCTCACCAATAGAAACTCTCTGTATAAGTATTCTTAAAGTTACTTTCCTCTTCATTGCATTTGTAGTTATTATACTCTTCTTAATTACATTGTCAACGTATTTCTTACAAATTCAGTAAAAAATTATCCACAGCAACCTTTAATCTTATCCACATATTCAGGAATAATTGTGTGTATGTCTCTTGTCACGCGACTAGCACTATTACTATAAAGCTCCCATATCTTTAGCTGCATATACAGAAGGATATTGGGGTTTAAAATTCAACTCATTTTTAATACGGGTTGAATCTGCTGTCAATTCCCATATGTTAGACATAAGCCATCCATTTTCAGTAGGTACTTGCTCTGGTCCTCCTTGAAGTTTATATATTTCGCCTATAGTAATAGGCTTATCATCTGCAACGTTATATATACGACCGCCAACATCTGGGGTGGTTGCAGCAAGCAATAGTGCTTGACTTACATCTTCATGATGTATCATCGATTGCAGCTTTAAAGGATTCCAGTTAATCATGTACGGCAAAATTTCTTCAATATGTGGATCACCATCACCATAAACAAATGCTAATCTCATAATACGAATATCTAGTCCTTGTTCACGATGCAATTTTAATAGAGCTTCTTCTGCAGCAACTTTTGTTTTAGGATATATCAGTTTAGATGGCACAAGAATATCATCTTCTCTGCATGGTCTATTTACATTTATGTCACGATATACATTACCGGTACTTGTAAATACAAATCTTGTAACACCTACTTCTATAGCTGCTTTAGCTAGTATAATAGTTGCATCTAAATTTACTGCTGTAGCTACCTCATCACTAATACCGCCTCGGAATTGAGCAGCTGTATGAATCACTGCATCAACACCTCGTATGATTTCAGTAAGATTATCATTATTTAAAAGATCACCTTCAACTACTTCTGCTCCTTGCTCTTTCAATACAAGTGCCTTCTCAGCATTTCTTACAAGAATACGAACAGAATGCCCGTTCTTAAGTAAATATGGTACTAAACGGCTTCCAACTTTGCCTGTTGCTCCAGTTACAAATATTTTCATAAATTAATTCACTCCAATCTAGATAGTTTCGTTTAACAGTTATTTTATGCTATATTACTAATATAGCAGGACTAAAACTATTCAACCACATTGTAGCTATCCTACGATTGAGAGTGGTAGGATATGAAGATGTTGAAGCTCTAAATGAACTTCAACTTGTAATCTTTCGATGGGAAACGGAGGATTCCCCAGTTTTTTGAATGAAAGGAGAAAAACAAATGAAAGACATTATTACATCACAGCAATCCCTAGGTGAATTTTTGAGAGCTACCAGAGAGCGCCTTGCACCTGAACAGGTCGGATTACCCTCATACGGACGCCGCCGTACACCAGGACTTCGCCGCGAAGAAGTAGCTCAACTTGCCAATGTGGGTGTTTCTTGGTACACGTCTATAGAACAAGGTAAAGATGTGCATCCTTCCCGTCAAGTATTGGAAAGTTTGGCTTCTGCGTTAAGATTATCCGATGATGAACGCCGATACCTTTTTTTATTATCTAAATCAGATGAAGCGGACGAAATAAAAACTCACCCCAAAATTAGTACAGGGTTAGAAAGAACTATTTTTGCATTGGAGCCTCATCCTGCATATATTATGGATAAATACTGGGATGTACTATTATGGAATCGTGGAGCAGAATTTATATTTGGATTTCCTTCTTATTCCACCAATATAAGTCCAAAACCTAACATATTGCATAAGTATTTAACTGATTCACAGGAAAAAGAAAATAAATCAGAATGGGAAGAACGGATTAAAATCATGATTGCCAGATTTAGATCTGATTGTGCTAGGTTCCCTCAAGATGCCAGATTAAATGAAATGATTGAAAAGCTTAAAGAGGAAAGTGAATTATTCAAATTATGGTGGCCACGCTATGAAGTAAAAACTGTTACCGACTGCCGCAAGTTAAGGATTGATCCTCTCATTGGCGAATTGGAGTTTGAACATGTGAATTTGCAAATACCGGACTGCCCTGATCTGAAGCTAATGATTTATACTGCCTCGCCTTCTACAGCAGAAAAGCTTAAGCAAAAAATATAAGCAGATTTTTACAGTTATCCACTTTATATTAATTTTACACGTCGATAAGTCCCTCAGAACAAAAACTAAAGGTAATTCTTCAGATTTTTTCTTCTAAAATTCCTTTAAACCACTCTGGGGGACTATATATTTTATTAACATCTTCAAGAAAGTGAGTTTATTCAATTATATTCATCCTTATAAAATACCTTTCTTAAAACTACTACGTATTCCTTTAATTTAGTATAAAATTCATTTCTGCTATCATATCCATAATCATCTAAGGATTTATATAATAAGTTAGAGTTTTCTAAAATTCCGTTAAGGGCCATATCTATAATTTCAAGTGCCTTTTGTTTATCTATATCGTCACGAAATAAAGATAAATCTATATCTATCAAGGTTAACTTTTCTGAATACTCCTTTAATCTTTTATAACGCTCATCAATATCATTTTTTAATTCCTCTGGTGTATTTATAAATACAGATGCAAAAAATTTATACACAATTGGATTTTCTGTAGAAATAGAAATTTTTAATTCTTGCCATTCTAAAATACGCTGAAAAATATCAGGGTTATTAATTTTTATTTTATCCATCATATAATTTAAATAGTATTCTATTGCATAATCTGTAACATAAAGATACAAGTTCTTCTTGTTAGCAAAATAATTGAATAATGCACCTTTTGAAATATCAGCCTCTTTAACAATATTATTTGTAGAAGCCGCCATATATCCTTTATCAGCAAATTCCCTTATGGCTGCTTGTATTATTTTATCCTTTTTATCATCATTTAATTTATCAAAATTTTTATACAAACCATCACCTCAAAGTTATAATAATATCATTCATTTATAATTCAAAAAACTGCTCATTTTTAATACTTCTATTGTTTAACCAGGCTCTTATAATCTCATTAAAACTATCAAACATAACCCAAGGATAAGTATGTAATCCATTTTTTATAATTATACCCTTAGCATTAGGAAGAATATTTATTATATCAGTGACAGATTGCTTCATTGCTTTGGGTTCCTTTCCGCCTGCAACCACCAAGGTAGGAACATATATATTTTCTAATTCCCTAGGAATATTCAAATGTTTATATATTTCATCATAAATTCTAAACAGCGTCTCAGGAGTCATATCTTGAAAATCTTTTTTTAGATAATCTGAATTAATATCCGGAGGAAATTTAAATTGTTTAACTTGAAAATTCAATATCCAATTTACTTTAAGCATTTCTACTGTAAGTTTATAAATTACAGGTTTATGTGTAAGCTTCATAAACGGTATAGGCCTGCATAATGCACTAGCAATAACTGCATGATCAATAATTTCTGGTCTACTATTTAATAATTCTATAACAATTTTTGCCCCCAAAGAATGTCCAACAACATTTACTTTTTTACCTTTAGCAATTTTTTCAACAAGCTCAACAATTAGCTTAGCACTATTTATTATAGATATTTCTCCACTATTTATTGTTTTACCATGCTCTGGCAAATCAGGAACAATGCAATAATAGTCCTTGAAATGCTCTAATTGCTTTTCCCACATCCAACCACTTATTCCTCCACCATGAATAAAAATAATAATTTCCCCCTGCTTATTCCCTGACTCTTTAAAATATAAAGACATATTACCCCTCCTTGACCACATGGTCACTTATAATTGTAATGTACCATATATTTACTATGTGGTCAAGCGATGATTTAGCTGTTGTTTATTGGACATCAACATTTGTAGTTGTAAAGCCAACAAAAGACATCCTGATTTCTTATCTTAAGAAACCTGTTGATAATTTTAAAATAAGTATGTTATCTATTATTCCTGTCTTTCTTTGCATTTTTTCTTTCTTATGGTGTGATACCTTTTTGACTTAAAAACTTCAATAAATCGTTATTAAGTTTCACAACTTCGTTATTTGCATTATTCGCATAATCCGGTAGCATCATATCCTTCACCATTTTAGTTCGTAGCCACATCATAAAGAAAAATTCCAGAATCAAATTTGGAAATTTAAGCACAATTTTAAATGCAGATGGATTAATAGATACTCCAGCTTTTTGTATTGCCCTTAAATATGCTTTTAAAGTGATTGTTATTTTGTGTGCCGTCTTTCTGGTTCTTGCTGTTTTTTCATCACTTATCCTATTTTCAAAATATAAACCTCCCAAAAGTGCAATGTCCGATACTGAATGTGTTATTAGATACGCTTTCATATCCTTATTAATTGCATAGGGAAATTTTGCTGCTTTAAATAATTTTGCGAGATTTTTTACACGATCTGTCTCTAAACCACTTATTTCTCCAAACATAGTAGCTATTAAACCCTTTGGTGGAATTCTAGCATACAATATTCCATCTTTAATCTGTCCGCCAACACTAGGAAACCCTGGTAACAGTCTATCTCCAACAATATCTTGCCAGGTCGAAAACCCAATTGAACTGTTTGTCATCGTAACTATATTTTTGCTTTGATTGTCTTTCAGTGCTAACAACGCTGATTCGGATTGATCGTAACGGACTGTAACGAAAATAAAGTCATATACATCATCATTTTCAAGCTTATCAATGACATTAACTTTTATAGATTTAACCGTACTTTTTTCATTATATTGTAGCCCATTTTCTTTCAATGTTTTAAATCTATTAGAACGTGCAAACATAGTAACGTCAAGCCCAGCTTCAATGAATTTCATTGCGTATATGCTCCCTATAACACCTGCACCAAAAATTAAAATTCTATTTTGTTTTACTGACATAAAAACCACTCCTACTTATTGATAATATCCTCTATTGACTATAAGACAACGCGTTGTATAATAGGATTGTAAATCTTTATTATGGCTTTATCAACCATCAGTTTTTTATTATTTGTTGGATGATATTTTTGCCCACTAAGGAGGATAAAATGAAAAAACAACCCGAAATTACAGAAAAAACTAGACAAACGTTTATAGATGTTTTTTGTGAATTATATAGTCAAAAGCCCATTGAAAAAATCTCGGTTAAGGATATTACCAACAAGGCGGGGTATAACCGTAGCACATTTTATCAATACTTTGCTGATATTTACGAATTGTTAGACTTTGTTGAAAATGATTTATTGAACTACATGAAAAGAGAATTAACGAATGAGAAAGCATCTACGCATCCTATCGAAAATGCGTTTCATTGTTTGGAAAATAGCGAGCATATCTTAGCTCTCAAAGCCCTTTTGAGCGATTATGGAAGTATTCGTTTCTTAGAACGCTTGAAAAAAGAAATTCCCTTTGATGGATTGGGATTAAACTTTCCAGAATATAATTCCTTAACGCCATACTTGATTGAGTTTTACATATCAACATCCCTTTCCTTATTTCGCCTTTGGATAAGACAAGAAAAGGATTTATCGTCAGAAGAATTGTGCAAGTTAGTAGATAACCTATATAAAAATGGGATAACAACCTATTCTAAAAAATGATGACCATATTCCTGCGAGCTACTAAAATGCACAAACTTTACTGTTGATATATTTCCGATTACTACTGAACTCCAAATCAGCAAAACTTCCTACCAGTCGGGATGTTTCCATGCAACGAAAAAAGTGGCAAAGTCAATTTTATAACCAACCTTGCCGCTTTACTATATTCTTAGAAATGCTGTGAAATCAAGACAACATTCTCAATGAGAGCTGTATGTGGAAACACACAAATAATCGCATTTACTTATGGTACGTTTCACCGTATCAGTAGCAAGTGAGGTTTTTCCATTTTATTCTTGTGTTTACGTTCTACATAATTATGGTATAATCCTAAAGTACAATTAGTTGAATGTGGGCTACTGGTATCACTCACCTTTCTTGTGAAAGGAGGTGATACATGTGAGTAACAATACTTTAATGTTACTATTTCAGACAGGATTATTTTTACTAGCACTACTAACATTTATAGTGTTACTTATTGATAAAATGTCAAAAAAATAGTAGCCCCGACTCGCAATTGGATGCTACTATTTTTTATTTCTATAAAATATAGTGATACCAGTTGCCTAAGCAACTAGAATTGTATATTTAGTAGAGTGTTAGCGCACTCTACTTTTTTATTTTCTGCATTTCTTACTTATATTATATCAAACTTTTATAAAAAATAAACACAAATAATTTTTTAATATTTAACACCCCTATAAATCTGGAATTTGTTTAATTCATGAAATTAGATTATAAATTGTTCTCCCCAGACTATTTTTATTTCAATAACGAATATATCAATTTAACAATGGTCAATCCGTAATCAACAAAGAAGTTCTTTTGATCTTCCGAATAGGAATTTCTTTCTGCTATTGCTTCATCTGTAGCATGCCTAAAGCAATGCATTTTCTTTCTATAGCTTGTCACTATATCGTTAGAAATATAATCAAAACAAATCTTAGAATAATCAGGTGTGATAAACTTTCCATTCTTCTTTAATAGGTTTTCTATCAAGTTTGCTATCTCAGCAAGTTTTTCATCTGTGCTCATATTATTGAAAGATGCTTGTCGATTTGATATCTCAACAAACTTTTGATTTATCAAATTATCTATATCAATATGGCTAGATTTCAACTCGAAGGTAAAACTTGCAACAAATTTTCTTCTAACTGCATATCGAACGGTCCCATTATCATCATCTCCCTGGGCAATAATTCTGTTTCTTATTTCTCCATAAGTAAAGTCACTAGGGTCTACAGGCGGTCTCGCTAACACTCTAGGAAATTCTTTTATCTCATATCCCATTTTATATAAATAATACGTTATAAGATAAAACCAACATTTATTTTCACTACTAGAAAAGTTCACCTCTGGCTGACATAATTCCCTGAATTTTGTTATCGCTTCCTCTGCATCATACACTTCAAATTCATAATCATCTACTTCCTCATATCCACTAAATATATTGTATATCCTATTAACATTCTTAATTGAATCATGAAAACGATAATGATATTCTGCTTCTTGTATATTTTGAAAATAAAATTCTTTTAAATCCATCCTAACGCTCCAAATCTTTTAAGTAATTCTATAATGTGTCTTCATATAATCATCACTATAAATTCCAATTTATCTTTTACTTTAAACTTATTATAACATAATTTGTAAATCAAATCTTACTTATGATACAGTATTTTCACCTATAAAAATAGCCTTAGACAAGTCATCTCAATGCCTAAGGCTATAAACTTCCGTTATTTATGATACGGTTCACCCTTCATTATCCTAAATCCTCTATAGATCTGCTCCAACAACATAACTCTAAATAGTTGATGAGGGAAAGTCATCTTTGAGAAACACAACTTATAATTTGACCTACTTAAAACTGCCTTTGATATTCCTAAGCTTCCGCCTATTATAAAGGCAATGTTTGAGTTCCCCATTACTCCTTGGTTTTCTATATAATTTGCAAATTCTTCTGAACTTAATTGCTTTCCTGCTAAGTCCATTGCTATAACAAACATATTATCCTTAACTTTATTTAATATTGCTTGCCCTTCCTTCTCCTTGATTGCTTCTTCTTCCTTCTCTGAAGCATTATCAGGAGTTTTCTCATCCTGAAGTTCTATTATCTCAAGCTTACAATACCTAGACAATCTCTTTGCATATTCATCTATAGCATCTCTTAAATATTTTTCTTTTAATTTTCCAACTGTAATAATTGTTATATTCATTTTCTTCTCCTTTTGTATAGAGTTCTATAATAATTATATCCTAAAATAAAAAGAGCGCTATACCAAAAGCTTGATATAGTGCCCCTTATTATTAAAAGCTCTTAAGTTACGCTAGCCCTATACTATTACGCCTTAATACGCTTACAATAAGCTAACTTAGAAAATAATTAGTTATTTCTTCTGGTTTATTAAATACAAGTTTGCATTTAATATCATCTGTTTTCTCTGCATATCTACAGTGACCAAACAACATTCTCGCAGCACTAGCTGCTTCATAATCCACTAAGGCATCCCCAAGGTATATTGCCTCTTCACCTTGAATCTTTGCTTTTTCCATTAACTTTAATAATGGATCTGGATTTGGTTTGTGTTTTTCAGTATCATCCTTACATATAAACACCTTAAAATATTCTAGTATGCCTGCTTCCCCAAAGTCTTCTACTAATTGAGCTTTAGTTTTAGATGTTACTATTCCTAAGGAATATCTTTCGCTTAGTTTGCTAAGCGCATCTTCTATTCCATCAAATATATAATTAAATTTTGCATACTTCTTTACATTATCACTCCACTGTTTCCAAGTGTCTTTGATTAATTCTTCTTTTACTCCAAGTTTACTTAATGCCTCATCTCCTGGTATTCCCATTAAATATCTTAGCTCTTCTTTTGAGTATTCTCTCCCATGTAAATCTTTCATAACCTCCTGCAAACCTAAAAGATTCGATAAAGCAGTTTCTATTAAAGTTCCATCTACATCAAAAATAATCCACTTAATCATAAACTTTCTCCATAAATATTATTTAATCTCATTTTTAATAAGCTTAATACCACTATTCATAGCTTCATTAGTTAAATAAGCTATTCCATCTAAATAATCATCACCACTATCCTCTGACATTATTATCTTAGGAATTACATTATTGGGCACATAGGTTTTACATTCTTCCTTTATATCTTCAATAAGATTTCTTCTAAGAGAATCTCCCCCTACCACAATAAAAGCAGGATTAATAATACAATTTACAGTCGCTATAACCTGAGCAATAATCCTTACATAACTTTTGTCATCTGGATTGTTATTTAATACCTTTATTAGATGCCCTTCTGTTCCTATTGGTATAAACCCTAATTCTCCTGCAAAATTATTTTCTCCTCTTACAAGCTTTCCATTTGCTATTATTCCAGCTCCTACTCCTATTTTTGTGAAATTTATATATGCAAGATTTAGGGAATTAATATCTACTTCCTTCATTTCTTTTATATAATTCATACTAAAGCCTAAGGCTATAGCATTTAAGTCATTTTCAAGTATAACTGGTATGTTATATTTTTGAGAAAGATATTCCCCAACATTTGATTTACTCCAATTGTTAAGATTTCTCCCAGAAAAAAAGTTTCCCTTATCAACTACTCCAGATACCCCTATTCCTATTGCCTTAATTTTATATACTTTAAACATATCTTCTATAAACTCGTATATAGATTTACCTTCTGCTTTAATGGATTTCTTCTCTACAATATCTCCCAATTGATTATACGTTGCATAATTAATATTTCTATCATCCATATAAAAAGATAGCGAAAACCTATTTCTTAAATTTAAAGCATATCTCTCAGCTCTTCTTCCACCACTTGAATCGTCATAGCCTACACTAACTATTTCTTTATCTATAATTAATTCTTCAATTAATGTTCTTACTGTTGTTGTGCTTATACCTGTATATTTAACAATTTCTGCTCGTGTTGCAGTGGTTTTTTCCTTTAAAACTTGTTTTATTAGCCCACTATTAACTTCTTTCATTATCTTTGGATTTCCTGATAACTTATTCACACTCACACATCCTAAATATAAATTAAACTTTTGTCGGATACTTTTAAAAGTATCTAATATAAGTATATTCCTTTTATTTTAGAAAAACAACCCTATATAGAAAAAGAGTTGGATTATGTAAATCCAACTCAATGTTTTATTCATTTGCTTTTCTCTTCTTTGCACCATAAAGTCTATATGCCGTAAGTATTGCACCCAAAACACATATAGTTGCTGCTGAATAATAAACCCATCTCATTCCATATATAAATACATCATCTCTCCCATTTACGTAACTAGTAACATGATATCCTATCTTTGCACTCATTCTGTTATATAAAAGTGTTGTTGATAAGGATACTCCAAATACCATACCTAAATTTCTTACTAGTGCATTTATGCTTCCTGCGATTCCTAGTTTATGCTTAGGCACTGTTGACATAACCAATGAATTATTAGGGGATTGGAACATACCATTTCCCAAGGTCATGATAGCTATAAACATTATTAATAAGGCTATAGCTGAATATTGATTTAAGGTTCCAATTAAAAATAACCCTATACTTGTTAATATTAAGCCTATAAATGTTAGCACTTCAGACCCTATTTTATCTGATAAATATCCACTCATCGGAGCTACAACAGCTAATATTATAGGCGATACCATCATAAGTATTCCTGTAAATGACGGTGTAAGCTTCATAACATCCTGTAAATAGAATGGAAGTATTATATTAGAAGAGCCAATAGCTACAAAAGAAATAAATGCACAGAACACACTTAATGAAAACAACTTATTACTAAAGAGTTCCATATGTAAAAGTGGTACAGATATTCTTCGTTCTGCGTATATGAAAACAATGAAAGCTACTACTGCTATAATAAATCCACCTATTATGAACTTATTATCATACCCAATTTCTTGTCCTTGAACTAATGCTCCAAATAATGAAATTATTGAAATCGCAAATAATAATGCTCCTTTAATGTCTAAAGGTTCATCAACAACTTCAGATGCCTTAGGTAAAGTATTCATTGCCATAATGAATGCTATTATTCCTATAGGAACATTTATTAGAAATATATATTCCCAACTAAATGCAGATACTATAAATCCACCTAAAGGAGGACCAACCATAGAGCCTAATGCTACAAAGGTTCCATTAAGTCCAAGTGCTCTTCCTCTTTCACTCGCAGGGAATACATGAGTAATTATTCCTTGGTTTGTTGCCATTGTTCCTGCTGCTCCTATTGCTTGAATAACTCTCGCTATTACAAGCATCACTAAAGAATTAGCTAAACCACATAATAATGATCCAGCGGTAAAGATTACTATTCCTATTTTAAACATCTTAGTTTTACCTTTGATGTCTCCAAGTCTTCCAAATATTAAAATAGTTCCTACAATAATTATTAAATAACTTGATACCACCCATCCAATTGATGCCATACTAACTGATAACTTCTTAGCCATAACTGGCAATGCAACATTTACAATACTACTATCTAATGTTGACATAAAAGTTAGTAACACTGTAGTAAATAATATCGTCCATCGTCTCTTATATACTGCATTATTTGTTTGCTCCATATATATTCTCCTTCATATGTTTGATCTATAATAAGCCTAAAAACAGAGACTCAAATTTTATTGAATCTCTGTTTTTAGTATTTTATCATAACTTAGATTATATTATAGCTTTACTAAAACTTTCAACTAAATCTTCAAATTCTTCAAGTCCAACTGATACCCTAATTAATGTATCGCTTACTCCAAGTGCTTCTCTCTCTTCTCTTGGAATTGCTGCATGAGACATCTTAGCAGGATATGAAACTATAGTTTCTACTCCTCCTAATGATACTGCAAAAGCTGCATTTTCAATATTATTTAAGAAATATTTTGTTTGTTCTAAAGTCTTAAACTTAAAAGAAAGCACTGCCCCTGCTCCTGATGCTTGAGAAAAGTGTATTTCTTTTCCTGGATGTCCTTCTATTCCTGGATAATAAACCTCTTCAACTTGTTCTTTTTCCTTTAACCACTTAGCTAGTTTACCAGCTGTTTCTTGATGAACATCTAATCTTACCTTTAAGGTTTTAATTCCCCTAAGTAATAACCAGCAATCCTGTGGTCCTAATATAGCCCCGAAAGAATTTTGAATTGCATATATTCTATCTGCTAACTCCTTATTTTTTGCTACTGCTAAACCACCAACTACATCACTATGCCCGCCTATAAATTTAGTTGCACTATGTACCACAATATCTGCTCCTAAGTCTAAAGGTTTTTGAAGATATGGTGACATAAAAGTATTATCTACTATAACAAGTATGTCCTTTTCTTTTGCTATTGAGATAGCTCCCTTTAAATCAGTTATCTTCAGTAATGGATTTGAAGGTGTTTCTAAAAATATTGCTTTTGTATTTTCTTTAATAGCCTTTCTTATATTATCTACATTAGAAGCATCTACAAAAGTAAATTCTATATTGAATCTGCTTAAAACTTTAGTAGTTATTCTATAAGTTCCCCCATAAACATCTTCACAAATTACTATGTGATCTCCTGCAGAAAATATTGATAAAACTGACGAAGTAGCTGCCATTCCTGATGAAAAGGCAAACCCTTTATATCCATTTTCAAGCTGTGCTATAGTATTTTCTAAAGCTTCCCTTGTAGGATTCCCACTTCTTGAATAATCATATTTCCCAAAGTTATCGATATCTCTTTGATGATAAGTTGATGCTTGATATATTGGTATACTTAATGCCCCAGTTTCTTCATCTATTTCGTTGCCATTATGAATTAATTTTGTTCCAAATCTCATTTATATCACCCCAACGCATATTCTAAATCTTCAATTAAATCATTAACATTCTCAATTCCAACTGAAAGTCTAAGAAGTGTTTTTGTTACCCCAAGTTTTTCTTTTATTTCATCTGGAACCTCTGCATGTGTCTGAGTTTGAGGATATGTAATCAAACTCTCTACTCCCCCCAAGCTTTCTGCAAAAGTTATAACCTTTACTTTCTTTAATACCTTTGCTACATCCTCAACGCTTTTAACTTTAAATGAAATCATTGCTCCAAAGCCTGTAGCTTGCTTTTTAGATATTTCATATCCCTTAGATTCTGGGAGCCCCACATAAAATACCTCTTCTATCTTTGGATTCTTCTTTAAGAATTCTGCGATTTTTATAGCATTTTCCTGACTTTTCTCCATTCTTATATGAAGAGTCTTAATACCTCTTAATAAAAGCCATGAATCAAATGGTGATAATGTTGCCCCAGTAGATTTATGATAAAATCTTAGTTTTTCATCTATTTCCTCATCATTAGTAGCTATGAAGCCTGCTAGTGTATCATTGTGTCCTCCCAAAAATTTAGTTCCACTATGGACTACAATATCAGCTCCTAAGTTTAATGGTTTTTGGAAATATGGCGTTAAAAACGTATTATCTACTATTACCTTAAGTCCCTTTTCTTTTGCTATTTCAACTATTGCTTTTATATCAGCAACCTTCATCATAGGATTTGATGGAGTTTCAACAAAAATTGCTTTAGTATTTTCTTTTATATTATTTATTACATCCTTTAGATCTGTAGTATCAACAAATGTATGTTGAATTCCAAATGGTTCATAAATATCTCTAAATAGCCTAAAAGTACCTCCATATAAATCATCTGAAACTATAATATGATCTCCTGCCTTAAACAAATTAATTATAGCGGTTATGGCTGCTACCCCTGTAGAAAAACCAATGCCCCATTTAGCTCCTTCTAACTTAGCAACCGTACTCTCTACTTCTTCTCTCGTTGGATTCTGAAGTCTAGAATAATCATATCCAGTACTCTCATTTAAACCCCCATGTTTAAATGTAGCTGTTTGATAAATTGGAAAACTTATTGACCCTGTTAATGGATCAAAGCCTTTATCTCCATGTACTGCTGTCGTTTCAAATCTTAATACGTTTTTTTCACACTCTCCACACATATATAATGCCCCCTTAATATTTTTGGAAAATAAAAAATGCCAGAGAATAAACCCTGACATTGTGATAAACAGCAACAGAAATCTATTCTCATCTACCAGTTAATTAAAACTGCAGGAATTAGCACCAATACATAAGTTAAATGGAACCTACGCTGGTTGCTGGGCTTCATAGGGCCAGTCCCTCCACCTCTCGTGATAAGATTATAAAATTATTATTTAATTTATAAGTATTATATACACCTTTTGGTTTTTTTGTCAAACCTTTTTTAGAAATCCTAAAATATATATCTTGAATTCTATCCTAATATCCAAGCTCTTCATTTAGGAAAATTACGTGAATTCTATCCTTATTCCCTTGGCTTTTTATCACTGTATATTCTCTACAGAGTCTATCTGGAGATTTACAATCCATGCAATAACCAACTCTTGCGCAAGGTGTAGCCTTATTAAGCCTTTTAGCATTTGCTGGAGCTGAAACTGTTCTGTTTCTCTTTATTGCCTCATCTAAGTCCTTAACTATTTTATTAATTCCTGCTACTATTATTACCTTATCTGGTCCATATAACATCGCAGCTACCCTATTACCATTTCCGTCAACATTATATATTTCACCACTTTCAGTTATTGCATTGGAGCTAGCAAAATATGCATCACTAAAAAATGATTGTCTAAATATATTTTTTATTTCTTCTCCTGTTAAGCCTTCCTTATATCTATCTAAAAAATCATATCTACCACTTCTTAAGTGTTCTATTATTCCAGTTTCAAAAAGTGTCATTGACCCACCACAAGCTACTTTTGAACCTTCTTTAACAATTTCCTTGATTTTATCAATTAACTCTTCCTTAGAATTTACAAGGTACCCATTAATATTGTTTTTATTTAATGCATCAATTACTCTCTCAATTTTTTTCTCTTTAACATAGCTTATATTACTATCCATAACTATCACCCTCCTAATGATATTATTATAACACCAAAATAAATCCAAAAAAAATAAGAAATCCCTTTAAGGATTCCTTATTTATAATTACCTTTATGTTATTTTCCTGCTCCACAGCATTTCTTATATTTCTTTCCGCTTCCGCATGGGCAAGGATCATTTCTTCCTATTTTATTTTCATTTCTTACTGTTTTAGAATCTTTGTATTTTCTAGCTATTTCTTCTCTCTTTTCAACAGAGAAAATTCCATCCCATTGTGGTAACTCATACAAATATTCAGCCTTAGCATCTAACATATTAAAGTATAAGTTTTCAAAATCTATGTCAAAATTTAATTCTTCTTCTGCAGTAATTTTTTCTAAATCAAATGGAGTCTTTAAACTATCATTAATACCATCTACAAATCCCATTACAAACTCATTAGATGCATTAAATTCTTTAGCTAAAGCTTCTATACTTAGTTTGGCTACTTCATTATGATTAGCTAGTAACTTTCTGTATATTCTAGTTTCTATATCGCTATATTCTTCCCAAAAAGCTTCTTCTCCTCTTGTTTTAACGTATTCCACAACCATATCGGTCCATTGTTTGTAAAGACTCATTTTATCTTCTCCTCTTCCTTAATTATGTTTATTATAGGACTTTTATAAACTTAATCAACTGCTCCGATCAAAATCCTATGAAAAATTATACTAAAGCTTATATGTAATAGCAAGTTATCCCTGTTTTTCCAAAGAATAGCTAGCATCTTTTTTACAAAAACTACATATTCCTTCTTGAACTTTCTCCAAGATTGGAAATGTTTCTTTCTCTACAATGAATTCGTCTAAAGCTTCATCTATATGTTCCTCACAAGCTAATATTTTATTATCCATATAGTTTTCTCTCCTTTTAGAATTCTATATAATTACTAGGTCTATGTCTTTCAGCAATTGCAACTCCAAGATCTACATTTACCTTAATGTTGTTTTCATTAAGCACATTAATTACTGTTTGATATGCTAAATCAGGGTGATTATTTGTATTACTTAAGTGACCTAAAAATAAATTCTTGAGTTTTCCATTAGAAAATAAATCTACTATCGCTTTGCCACAATCTTCATTTGATAAATGGCCTATTTCACTTAAAATTCTTCTTTTTAGAACATAGGGATATGGTCCATACTTTAACATCTCAATATCATGATTGCTTTCTAGTAGTATTACCTCAGAATCTCTTATATTATCCCTTATTTCCTCTGTAAATGTTCCAAAGTCAGTTGCCACACTAGCTTGCTTTCCTTTAGAAAAGAAGGTATATCCAACTGGTCCTGCTGCATCATGTGGAATATTAAATGACTTAACACTAATATCCTTTATTTCTACAGTAGTTCGCTTGTCCATCACTCTTATATTATGTTCTTTTATTTTTCCTAAACCAGACTCCATTGCACACCAAGTAGAATCATTTGCGTAGATTGGAATATCATATTTTCTAGATATTACTCCAACCCCTTTAATATGATCTGTGTGCTCATGGGTTATAAATATCCCATCTAATTCTTTTGGACTTTGCCCTATGGATTCAAGAGCTTCATCTATCTTTTTTCCTGGAAGACCTGCATCTACCAAGATTTTTGCATTTTCTGAACCAACGAAAATTGAGTTTCCGCTGCTCCCACTATACAGTGAACAAAAAATCATCTCTTGTTCCCCCAATTTTATTCAGTTTCTATTCTTGTTATTTGGGCTCCTAGTGCTTTAAATTTTTCTTCAATATGAGGATACCCTCTATCTATATGTTCTATACTTAATATTTCTGTTTTTCCCTCTGCTATTAATCCTGCAATAACCATAGCTGCTCCAGCTCTAAGGTCTGTTGCTTTAGTTATAGCTCCTGTTAATTTCTTAACTCCATCTATAATTGCAGTTCTTCCTTCAACCTTTATATTTGCTCCCATTTTCTTAAGCTCATCTATATGCTTATGTCTGCTTTCCCATATAGATTCTGTAATGATACTTCTTCCAGCTACTGAACTTAATAAAGTTGACATTGGTTGCTGAACATCTGTTGGGAATCCTGGGTATGGTGCAGTTTTTATATTTACACCTTTTAACGGTCCCTCTACATAAACTCTTACTGAATCGTCACCCTCTTCTACCTTAGCACCCATCTCAATAAGTTTTGCTGAAATAGACTCTAAGTGCTTAGGAATAACATTCTTTACCAATACATCTCCTTCTGTAGCAACAGCTGCAATCATAAATGTACCAGCTTCAATTTGGTCCGGTATAACACTATAGTTACATCCCTTAAGTGAGTCTACCCCCTTAATTCTTATAACATCTGTTCCCGCACCCTTAACATCTGCTCCCATGGAATTCAGGAAATTCGCCACATCAACAACATGTGGTTCCTTAGCAACATTTTCAAGCACAGTAGTTCCCTCTGCTAATGTTGCTGCTATCATAACATTAATAGTAGCTCCAACACTTACAACATCAAAAAATATGTTGGCTCCTTTTAAATTTTCCGCTTTTACTCTAACTGCTCCATGTTCTATAGTTACGTCAGCACCTAATGCTTCAAATCCTTTTATATGTTGGTCAATAGGTCTTACTCCTATAGGGCATCCCCCTGGAAGGTCAACTTTTGCTTCTTTAAATCTTGCTAAAAGTGCACCAATAAAATAGTAAGAAGCTCTCATTCTTCTCACATCTTCTGTGCATGCATCTACGCTTGCAATTGTTGTTGCATCTATTTCTAATGTATTTCTATCAATTTTATTTACAGAACAACCTAATCCCTTAAGTATTCTTTCTAAACAATGTACGTCCTCTATGTCAGGTATATTATCGATTAAACATTTATTTTCACTAGCTAAAATGGCAGCTGGTAGAATGGCAACCGCAGCATTTTTGGCACCATTAATCTCAACTTCTCCTCTTAAGGAAATGCCTCCCTCTATAACTAATCTTTCCATTTATATTCACCCTTACTAAATTATTTATAATATAATTTTAAAGTTCCCAAATTCAAAATAATTATCCATTTTTTCCATCAATTTCATATATTTAAGTAATTATTAATTATTTAGTGCTTATTTAAATATATCCATTAGTTTTCATTATAACATAAACAGAGAATATTTAAATAATTTTTTAGTGGTTTTTTTTAGTAATTTGTTGGGTTTAAGAACATTTTAGCAATATTTAATTTTTACGGAGGATATTTAATTAATATTATTAAAAACAAATTTATTTTATTAATGAGTTTTCATAACTATTCTAAAAAGTAAAAAAATCGAACCGCTAGGTTCGATTTTAATTATTAATAATTAGCTTCAAAGCTTCCACAATCAGTACATTCTGTTGTAGTAGCCTTCATTTCATGTTTTACTACTTGTATTTGATTTAAAGTGCAATAATCATCGTCTTTACAATGATATTTACATTCTTCTACTGTACATCCAATGCTTTCATTATGATCCATTAGTTAATCCCTCCTTTCACTCAAAAATAGTATTGTTCTTAAGAAATTTTTTTATACTAGTTTTACTTTGTAAAAATGTGATATAATCTATAGAAATGATGAAATTATTTACAATGAGTGAGGGTATAGAATGAGGTATTATCTAGTAGCATTATTTGATGATGAGTCATATAAACAAATTGAACCTATCCAAAAGAGTATTTCTAAAAAGCATAGGTTATACAAAAATCTTCCTACGCTTCATATAACTTTGGAAATTATTGAAGACCCAAATATTGAAAAGTTAGATGCAGTTTTAACAAAAATTATAAATCCATATAAGAGATTTAAGGTAGAACTTAAGGATATAATTTGTTTTAATGAACCTCATAAGTCTGTTAATCTTAAGGTGGAGAAAAAAGGATATATAAGTAGATTATCTAGAAACATAAATGATACACTAAAACTCCATGGTTTTAATGTTAGAGATAATATTGAATATTGGGATCTTCACGTATCATTAGCAAATTCAAACTTCGCTCAAAGAGAATGGAAAAAGAATGAGTATGAATTAGCTTGTAGTACTGCAAAGACTCAAGGATTCTACGATATGGCTAAAATTGATAGAATCGAATTATGGAAGCCAGTAAATAATAAAAAAGAAATGGTTATAAAATCTTATAAGTTGAAGACTTATTAATATAAGTTTTGATAAATTTGAAAAAAATTTTTCTGAAAATTCCGTGTATTCGTTTTCCCCTTCTTTTCAATATTGAAAAGATTATGTACAATATAGAAAGCAGGTTTTGCTAAGTTGAAACGGGGGAGTAAATATTATGAATTTACAAAAGTTTTTTAATGCACAAGAAGAAGCAAACAATAAGTTAATAATAAATGAAAAGCTTAGTGATTATCAATTAACAGCTAGAAGATTCTTAGCTCTTCATACAAAAATCAGCGAATTAGCAAATGAAACTAAATGCTTTAAGTTTTGGAAAGATTCTCAAGAAGAACTTATATCAAGAGAAAATGTTATGGTTAAATACATTAAATGTTTAAGTTGTATATTAAACATCGGTTTAGATAAAAAATATTCCGACTTAGAAGATATAGAAATTAGACCTAATGACTATTGCTTAAGTGATCAGTTTTTAAATATTCTTATAGATCTTAACGACTTAATAATTTCTCCCTCACAAGATCATTATAAAACACTCATTGAGGATTTTGTAAGCATCGGCATAAGTTTAGGCTATTCGGAAAAGATTATAGAAGATATGTTTTTTTCAGATATTTACAGCCTATCAAGATAGAATATACATATAACTTAATAGACGATTGAAGGCTAAGGAATATAAAAAGTTTTCCTTAGCCTTTTATATTTAGAGATTTTTTGTGGAATAATACTCTTGAGGTGATAAATCATATGGGAATAATTTTTTCTATAATTGCTGGTCTTGCAATGTCATTACAAGGAGTATTTAATACAAGGTTAAGTGAAAAAGTTGGTACTTGGGAAACAAATGCTTTTGTTCAAGGATCTGCCTTTATTGTTACACTTATAATTACTTGGTTTTTCGGCAAAGGTGATTTCAAACAATTGTTAAGTGCTAAAAAGTTATATCTACTTGGCGGAGTTCTAGGAGTAATTATTATTTTCACTGTAATGTATGGTATAAAAGATCTTGGAGCTACCTATGCTATAGGAATTATTCTAGTAGCTCAACTTACAGCTGCAGGTCTTATTGATGCTTTTGGAGTTTTTGATTCAACAAAAATAACCTTTGGTATAAATGAGATCATTGGCGTTGTTTTAATGATTATTGGAATAATAGTTTTTAAATGGAGGTTCTAAAAGTACGAAATGAAGGTATTATCAAATATTAAGTTCTTAACTACACTAACAATAAATAACATAAAAACTTACGGTAAACCCGCAGGTGTAGAGTTTAATGACCCAATTGAGAACAATTCTGTTTACTGGTATGGCCATGCTACGACAATAATAAATCTTGAGGGAAAGTTAATACTTACAGACCCTGTTATTACTAATAATTTGGGATATTTTAAAAGGCAAGTTAAGATTCCAATGAACTTAAGAACTCTAAAATTTGATTATATTCTTTTATCCCATGGTCATTCTGACCACATACATTTCTCTTCATTAATGCAAATTAACAAAGATGCTAAAGTTATAGCCCCAAAGGGATATAAGAGATTCCTAAACCTTTTGGGCTTTAAAAATGTTTTTATATTAAATCACGGTAAGGTCTATGATGATGGCATAATAAAGGTTAAGTCCATAGAAGCAAAACATGACGGAAGAAGATATTATTTAGGAAAACCAACTGAAAGTCATTCATTTTTAATTAGGGGAAAATATAAAAGTGTTTTTTTTGCTGGTGATACTGCATATACAGAGAACTTTAAAGGTATCAGTTGTGATATTGCTCTAATGCCCGTAGGATGTTATAAACCAGATAAGTTTTTAGCGATGCATTGTTCCCCCTTAGAAAGTTACAAGATGTTTGAAATGATGGATTGTCCAATCATGCTTCCAATTCATTATAAGACCTTTATTTTATCTCTTGAAGACTTTAATGAAACTTTTACTTCATTAACTTCTATTGAAGATGAAAAAGTAGCTATTGCGAAAATAGGTCAAGTAGTTAAATTCTAGCTCATTATTTATTATAGTGTCTAAATTAATATCATATATATATAATATAGAGAATTAATTTTTAGGAGTTAACTATGCTTTCCTCAAAAACCAAATTAGATTTTTCTCTCAAGAAAATAATTTCACTTAATTTATATAAAAAATTCAGAGTAATTATAAAGTGTAAAAGCTTCCTTAAGGATATTGAACGGAAAGTTGTATCTTATAATGGTACACATATTGGATCCTTCCCTGAATTAAACTTAATTTTTGCAGAGGTAAATAAGAGAGCCTTAGAAAGATTATCTGAGTTTCCACAAATTGAAGTTATTTTTCTTGATGAATTCTGCCATTTATGCGGAGGACTTTCCACTATAAGTGCTAATAGAGTACCTTCAAGCACTAAGTATATGTTAACAGGTAAGGGGATCTCCATAGGAATAATAGATTCTGGTGTATACCCTCATGAAGATTTAGTTATTCCTTCAAATAGAATTGCTGGTTTTTATGATTTTATTAATAAATATAGTTATCCTTATGATGATAATGGTCATGGGACAATGGTCGCCGGAATAATTTCCGGAAGTGGTCATTGCTCTAGAAGTTCTTTTAGAGGAATTGCCCCTGAATCTTCTATTTATTCCTATAAAGCTTTCGATTTAACTGGTAAAGGCTATATCTCAAACATATTTTTATCTATAAATTCTATTATATCTACGAATGAAATAACAAAAACTAAACTACTTTGTTTACCGTTCGAATACTTAGGAAATAGTGCTTATATTCTTGATCTTTTCTCTGATGCTTTTAAGCTGCTAATTAATAACAATATTATTCCTATAGTTCCTTCTGGTAGTATGAAAAATGACTCCTTATCAATTACAGGAATAGCTATGTTAAAAAATTGTATAACTGTAGGGGGTTTAGATACTACTAATGAGCCTAAGCCATATGAGTATTCCTCCTGTGGTTTTTCAGGGAACATTCAAAAACCAGATTTGTCTGCTGCCGCTAAAAATATAGTTTCTTTAAATACTCATAAATATTATATTCCAGAAAGAAATGGTGTTAAGATATATGCACCTAAATTAAATAAATCTTATGAAACATTTAGTGGTACTTCATGCTCTTGCGCCTATATAACTGGTTTGTGCGCACTTATTTTTGAGAATAACCCAAGCTTAGGCTTTAAGGATTTAGTTTCAATATTAAAATTATCCTGTGAATCTATCGATTATGATAAAAACTTATATGGTGAAGGTTATGTAAATTTATCAAAACTATTCTAATAAATTTACTTAAGAAAAAGAGAGCTTTACATTTACAATTTAAAAAAGCTCTCTTTTTTCTATTTAACGTATTTAATTGGATTTATAGCCTCACCATTTACTCTTAATTCAAAATGTAAGTGTGGACCAGTGCTTCTTCCTGTTGTTCCTATCCTTCCTATAAGTTCACCCTTTTTTATCTTTTCTCCAGCGCTCACAAGAATTTTACTACAGTGTCCGTAAACTGTTTCTACACCTTTCCCATGGTCTATCACTATCATATTTCCGTATATACTGTTATATCCAGTATCAGCTACAGTTCCATCAAATGCAGCTTCAATGGGATCACCTGTATTTCCGGCTATATCTATTCCGTGATGTTTAGAACCCCACCTAGCTCCATAACTTGAAGTTATACCTCCTCTTGATGGAGGATCTAAAAATGCTACGCCACTAGAAATAGGGTCTTTAGCTCCTTTATATATTATAATATCTGTTGCTTTTGTTATTACTTTTTCAGAAATTCTCTGCTCACTTATAACCGTACCATTTTCGTAGGTTAAATCTCTTAAAACTTCTTTTGTCCCAGCCTTACCTTGGATTGTATTGCTTTCTCCCCAATATAAATCTTTAGTTGAAACAATTTTAGTTGATGGCGGTATTTCTTCCTTAACAGTATTTTTTACAACTATATCTATTTTTATTAACGGATTACTTGATTTTCTATTTTCATTGTATATATTACTTGCAATAATCTCTATTGGCTCAATTTTTGATATATTTATTGTTTCATCTTCTAATTTTATATTTCCTGAAACGTCAACTTTCTTTATTTCATCTTTAGAAATCCCATTATCTTTTATATATGCACTAGCAAGCGCCTCAAATACTTGATTTTTTTCCTTATCAGATGAAACATATCCTATAGTTCTATCCCCTAAAATTAATTTTTTTGCTTTTACACTTCCCTGTAAACTTTTGAGTATATTTTCCTTAACTTCAATATCCTTTGATAATTCAAACTCTTTATTCCAAATGTTTTTAAAAACCAAGGTGGTCTTATCTATATCTGCTTCTTCATATTTACTCTTTAAATAGCTCAATACTTCCTTATATTCTTTTTTTATTTCTTTTTTATTATTTGTATAAGTAATAAATCTATCATTTATATAAACTTCATAATATCTTCTTTCATCATATATTCTATTTGAATATGTAATAAGCAACAAACATAATGCCGTTAGAACTATTATCTTTTTATCATTAATTATTTTTTTACAGAATGTCTCTATATTAACTTTTCTTGATAACTTTCTCAGGCTACACTTCATTGTTAATCCTCTTTAAAACTTTATTTTTTTAAACACAAATATTACTGTTCCCAAAATTTAAAATACTATACCACCTATTATTTTATTGTTACCTTAGTATAATAAATTGAAAATTGTATTAAGCATCTCTGTTTGTTATAATATCCTTACACTTAGAAATAATTATATTTTATATACTAGATTATCTAAGTATATAAATTTTAGTGAAAGGTAGATAGCCTATGAGTACATTTATGTTAAAAAACTCACCTGTTTCTTTCACTCCAGTAAATAATATATTTATTGAAAAATATATGCCTAAAGCACGCGGAGAGTTTGTTAAGGTATATATTTTAATGCTTAAATATATTCTGTCTGGAGAATTAGGTGTTAGTTCCTCAATTATTGCTACAAAGCTTAACCTTTTAGAATCTGATGTGATGAATGCCTTATATTATTGGCAGGAAGAAGGTCTACTAAAGCTTATACCAATAGATAAAATGAATAACTTCAATTTAGAATTTACTAGTTTTGCAGAAGAAAATGAAGAAACTTCTAATAGTATAAGTCTTCTAGATGCACTAAATACTGATTCTACTAAGGATATGTTAAAAGATATCGAAAAACTTATTGCAAGACCCTTATCCCCTAAAGAAATGACTTCTTATTTAAGTTGGCAAAAAGATTTTGGTTTTACTTCAGAGTTAATATTATTATTAATTGAATATTGCGTTTCAAAAGGAAAAAGAGACGCCCGCTACATAGAAAAAGTTGCCTTAGCATGGAATGATAATAATATAAAGACTATAGAAGATGCTCAAAACTATATTAAAAAATCTGAAGATAAGTGGGTGAAAATAAAAAATATACTTTCTTATCTTGGAATTAAAAACTCTGAAATTATGAAACCTCAAGAGGAACTTTTAGATAAGTGGATTTCTAAATACAATTTCTCACTAGACATAATATATAAAGCATGTAATATATGCTTTGAGAGATTAAATCGTGCAGATTTCAAATATATTGATGGAATATTATCTAAATGGCATGCAGACAACTTAAAGACCCTTGACTCTATTGCCGAGAAAGAGGCTGCTTATAGATCTAAAAATACAAAAAACACATATCAACCTAAAGAAAAAGAAAAATCTAAGCTTAGATTCGATAACTTCGAGGGAAGAAATTATGATTATGATTCTTTAGAAAAAAAATTATTAGGATGGGATAATGATGATTAAAGGTTATAAAGCTGAAGTTTTAAGTCTTTATGAACAAATAAGAGAAAATGAAACAAAAGCGTTAAAAGCTAGAAAACAAGAAATAGAACGACTTTATCCTGAAATAACTGAATTAGATCAGGAAATAGGAAAACAATCTTTGCACTTATCAAGAAGCATATTGAAAGCTGGTAATAATTCTGAAACTTTAGTTTTGGAAATTAAAAATAAAATTATGGATCTAAGGGCAAGGAAATACGAATTATTAGTTTCTAAAGGATATCCGCAAGACTACTTAAATATTCATTATCACTGTAATATTTGTAAAGATACAGGTTACGTAGGCGTAAATCCATGTTCATGTTATAATGCGAAGTTAGTTCAAGTGTATTATAAAAACTCTCAATTAGCTGAAGCTGTAAAAAAGAATAATTTTGATAATTGGGATATATCATTATATTCATCTCATAAAACAGATATGGAGAAATACTCTCCTAGAAAGAATATAGAAACTATTTATCAATATATTTTAAAAGAGTATATTCCAAATTTTAAAAACCATAATGAAAACTTATTATTCTTTGGTGGTCCTGGTACAGGAAAAACTTTTTTATCTGATTCTATAGCTAAAGATTTATTAGACAGTGGTTATTTAGTTCTCTATAGAACTTCTGATGAACTTATTAAGAATTTCAGAGAAATCAAATTTGATAACAATCGTGACTTAGAAGATCTTCTGATCAATTGTGATTTGCTTATTATAGATGATTTAGGTGCAGAACAGATAACTGAGTTTACCATAACTGAATTATTTAATCTTTTAAATGCTAAACTATTAAGAAATAAGAAGATGCTTATTTCAACTAATCTTTCTCTTATTGATTTAGCGAAGAGTTATACTGAAAGAATTAGTTCAAGGTTAATTGGAAACTTTAAATTATGTAAATTTTATGGAGAAGATATAAGAGTTAAACTTAACTTAATAAAACCAAATAAAAGTTAGAGTCTTGAAATTCAAGGCTCTATTTTTTTGAATAAACTTTAAACTATTATAAATAGCAAAAAAAGTCTTAGTAACACTAAGACTTTTTCTTTGGCGACTCAGAAGGGGCTCGAACCCTCGACCTCCGGCGTGACAGGCCGGCACTCTAACCAACTGAGCTACTG